>NZ_JARPTC010000014.1:0-155254 GCF_030577015.1 Desulforamulus aquiferis
CGAATCGTCTCCACGAAGATATTTTTCAATAGCTGCAATTTTTTCTTCTCCTGAAATTTTGGCCTTATGAGACATGAAAAAGCTCCTCCTTGTAATAGACAGTTTTATTATTTAAACTGTCTACCACAAGGGGAGCATATCAATTCAAAAATAAGTGAAGGCTTTTGTTTTTAATCCTTCTCCAGGGTTAAATTTTATAAGAAGCTGTAAAGGGTGTCTGATACTTTGTCAATCAACATCTGGATATCCTTTGTTACAGCTGTTAAATTGTCATCAATCGTTTTAACATGGATATAGAGTACTACATCTGCACCGTTATAAATAGCAGCTTCCCCCTTTAATGTACTACCTCCAAAAGGATCGCTACCATTGGGCTCCCTTCTCATTGAAGTTAGATAGTACCTATACCCATTGATATGTTCACCCTTCTTTGCCCAGAAATTACTACCCATTTCTTCGAATTCTGCCCGGGCAGATTCACGGTCCTTGTAAATAACTAGGCCCCCTTCAATGGCACCATACTCTAGCCCCTTTTTCGTAATCTTATAATTTGTTAAATATTTATCTTCTTTTGAGGGATGTACATCTTTTTCAACAAATTCCCACTGATTGTCAGTTAAAATCTTTTCAAGGGCAGATATTTTGGGCTGTTCCAAGCTTCCACTTATAACAGGTATCAGCCTAGACATGCTTTCAAAATTCAGGTTAATGGACTTAAACCAATGTCCATACAACAGAATGCCAATGATTGGTAAGGAAAATATAATGGTTATAAAAAACAACCTTAGCTTTCTTACCTTAAACTTTCTTTTCCTACGTCTCAACTTCAGCTTGCCCCTTTATTATGATAATAAAAATATATGAATCTCACTTAGAGTTCAATGATTTTTGTAGCAATATTATTGCAGAACTCACGGTCATGCTCTACAAAAAGTAGGGTTGGTGAGTATTCAAGCAATAACTCTTCGATTTGCATGCGGGAGATAATATCAATATAGTTTAGGGGTTCGTCCCAGATATGCAAATGCACCTTTTCACTAAGACTTTTGGCAATCAGAACTTTCTTTTTTTGCCCGCTGCTAAAAGAAGCTATATCCTTTTCAAATTGGATTCTGGAAAAATCAAGTTTCCTTAAGATAGCCTTAAACAGGCTTTGATCAATCCCGCTATTGGCAGCATAGTCTGTTAAATTGCCCTGTATATGGGATGTATCCTGTGACACATAGGAAATTTTCAGTTGACTTGCCTTTCTGAAATTGCCTGTGTACTCTAGGTCTTCACCACATATTAGCTTGATAATACTTGATTTTCCGGAACCATTCTTACCTAAAAGGGCAATTCGATCACCCTGCTCAAGGGTAAGGCCTATATCCTTACAGACCATCTTTTCTCCATAAAATATTGAAACACCTTCAAGTTCAGCAAGCTTGGTATTGTGATAGTCAAGTTGTGAAATCTTCAGGCTCTCGGATCGTTCGAGGTTTTTAAGGAGGTTGGACTTTTCATCAATGGCGGACTGCTGTCTTTTTTCAATTGATTTAGATCGCTTCATCATTTTGGCTGACTTGTGTCCAATATAACCTTTATCCGGCTTAATGCCGGAGTTTTTTGTTCCAAATTTTGTTTTTTCCACTTCCTGTGACCATTTGTTGGTTCTTTTGGCAGAATCCGATAGGCGTTTTATATCTCTTTTGAGTTTTTCGTTTTCCGCAAGCTCAAAATAATCCTGCCGCTTTTTATTTTCCCACCAGGAAGAAAAGTTTCCTTTTTGGATTTCTATATTGGTTTTATTGATTGCTATAATATGATCAACGCAGTTGTCCAGAAAGGACCTGTCGTGGGATACAAGTATAAAACCACTCTTGCTATTGAGATAATCACTGACAAGCCTTCTAGCCTTCATATCAAGGTGATTGGTTGGCTCATCTATTAGCAGAAAACTATTTTCCTTAAGAAACAGGGTGGCAAGCAATACCTTGGTTTGCTCTCCATGGGATAATGTATCAAAGGGGCGATATAGGGTATCTTCTGAAACCTCCAGAAATGAAAGTTCCCGCATTAATTCCCAGTGAAGATATTCCGGGTAAATGTCGCCGACTATATCAATGGTATGGCATTCCTTGTCGTCGACCTTGTATGGAAAATATTCAAAGCAGACATTTGCAGAAATTTTTCCGCTGTATTCATATTTACCAAGCAATAAATTGAGAAAGGTAGTCTTTCCCCTTCCATTTCTCCCGGTAAAGCCCAGCTTCCAATCAGTATCTATTTGAAAGCTTACATTCTCAAATATATTATCGTAACTGCCCTCATAGCCAAAGGTCAGGTTTGAAACCCTTATTAGTGACATAAATTAAACCTCCTGTTGTCGAAAAAATGAGCTGCAAGAAAGTTAATCCTTGCAGCTCATCAAATACGGCAAAGCCATACCCATATTGGGTGTGACGAGGTTTATTTTCTGAACGAAAAGAATTAGTATCTTTCTTGCATTAGCACAATAAAAAGCAAGCGGTTTTGTCCGCTATGTTACTTTATTATGCTTGGAAAAAAATTAGCAAGAAAGATTAATCATCTTTTCAACTCCAATCACTCTAATTAAAAATAACTATATCATACTGTTTAGGAAAACTCAACACACTCAGCATCTAGTAGAATTGGTGATTGTAAATGTAACAAAACAAAGTAATTACCATATAATGTATTATTCCAAGGTAAAGGAGGATTAACACATGGGATACGGAGTTGGTGGAACAGGATACGGTGGTTTTTATGATCCTGCATTCCTGATCTTTTTAATCCTTATTTTGCTTCTGCTTAGCACTCCCTGTGGCCCCTTTGTAAGAAGCGAATAATATTGAAAAATAGCTAGCTAATCCTCGTGGTTAGCTAGCTATTTTTTATTTAGCCATTAGGCACTCTATGTTTTTAGTTTCTTAATATGATATAGCCAACATAACCTATATACGATGCAGATAAAATAATCCCTTCTACCCTATTGACCCTATGGTGTGTCAAGGAAAAGAAAAAGAGGATAAGGGTATAGATTATCATAATAATTGCATCAAACAGGTACTTGTCCTCAACTGTTAAGGGAGTAATTACGGATGAGATACTTAAGATAAACAATATGTTGAATATATTACTGCCAACAATATTTCCTATGGCGATTTCGCTTTCCTTTTTCAGAGCAGCCGTAATAGAGGTGATTAATTCTGGCAAAGAAGTACCAAAGGCTATAATTGTCAGGCCTACCAGGGTTTCAGACATTCCTAGCTGCAGGGCAATGCTGGTACTTCCCTTTACCACCAGGTTAGCACCCAAAATAATTCCAACCATACCGCCCACTGCATAGAAGACATTTAGACCCATAGGCTTCGAGTCAGGTGTCAATTCATTTTCACCTGATAAATTTTCCCGGCTGTTTAAGGCAATTTCAAATAAATAGTAAAGGAATATTAAAAAGAATAAAAATAAGATCAGTCCATCGGCCCGGGAAACTATATTTTCATTTAGTGCTTGTAAGCTTTTGTCAGCAATCAATATATATACTGCAATGCTGGCCAGGAGAGTAAAGGGAATCTCTTTTTTTATGGTTTCTCTTTCAACTCTAAGTGGTGAGATTATGGCTGTCAGTCCGATAATAAAGGCTATATTAATAATATTGCTTCCTATTACGTTGCCTAGGGTAATACCTGTTACACCCTTAAGTGATGCATTTATACTAACTGCAGCTTCCGGAGAGCTAGTACCAAAGGCCACGATAGTAAGTCCTATCAGCATAGGTGGAATTCTTAAAAGCTTAGCAATACCAGATGCACCTGTGATAAAATAGTCCGCACTCTTTATTAATAATATAAGGCCTATTAACAGTAATACATATGCCATAATAAAGCCTTCTCCTTAAAAATATTTACCCAATAAGGTAAATATCAGTATTATCCGATTTAAGAAAAATTACCCCTTTGCCATATATATTTTTATTTTGACCAAATTTAGTTTACCAATAATTTTATTATGTAAACTAAATTTGGTCAAAAAATGAAGCTGGACAAACTTACAGTCCAGCTCCCGGCATTCCCGCTTTATAATACTTGATATTCAGGTTTAAGGTCATCTTTAATCAGGCTCAGGGGTATTTCAAATTCAGGTATGCCTGAAGAATATGGGGCGATTTCATAGAGTGAAAAATAGACTACAATCTTCCCTTCCTTTAGGTAAAAGTTTTGTTCATCAGAAATTGTATTAAAGCCCATCTCTCCATCAAAATAAATCTCCGGCTGTTGAGCTATTTGATTCCTAATCTCCTTATTAATTATTTCTTTATAGTCTACACCTTCATTAAACATTGCTTGAAGCGGAATTATATTTCCCGAATTAATATCTATATTGTAGGTTGTTTTTCCAGTTAAGCCATGGGCTCCACCTGTAAAGGAATAGACAGTTGTAGTCAGGCTTAAATAGCCCCGCTGATTGTAAGAAACATTGTATTTAGAGAACAATTCATAGGGCCAAAAAGGGAAGCCCTGTTGTTCTGAATAAATGGCAGCTTCCTCAGCCTCCCTCTCCAGGGTTTCCTTCAACTCATAGACTGAATCAAACTTTTTGTTGAATTCTGCCTGGGCCTCCGTATTCTGCATGTCAGTAATCTGAGGTATTTGCAACTGTATGTTGATGGTTTCGGTCTCGATATTTTCAGTTTTTTCAGTGATAGTCACCTTTTCCTGCTTTGTTACATTATTGTCAGCAGCACCACAACCAGAAGCGGTAACTAAAACAGCAAATAGTATCAATAGCAATATTTTTTTCATGATGTCTCCCCTAAATCACTACATATTTTTGATGAATAGACTAAATATATTGGCGCCGGCAACAAAGGTTCCCAAGGTACTTCCCAAATTTGTAAAGACAACTATAAGTAAAATACGAGTCACCTTATTTGTCCAAAACCCTTTAATTGATATTACGTCATCCGCTAGGCTTTCAAAATCCTCCACCTTGGGCCGACGTATATAGGCTTGTACAAGACCGGAAAACCAGCCGGCCGCCAGGAGCGGATTTAATGAGCTAAAGGGAGCTACCAGAAATGCTGTCATAATGGCTAATGGATGTCCACAGGCAATGGCTGCGCCTATTGCTGCAAATAAACCATTCCACAACAGCCAACTCATAGCTTGATTGTACCCGGCAATGGGGTTTAAATAAAAGGTATATCCAATTATCCCCAGGATTATTAGGGGAATTGACCAGGCAATAATCTTAGGGGCTTTGGATTTGGGAGGAATACGATTTAATTTTTTTAAATCATGTTCTTTGTCGATTTCCTTTTTTATCCCTGGTACATGTGCAGCCCCTACAACAGCAACAACCTTATTACCCGGAGCCTCTTTAATTTTTTGGGATAAATATTGATCTCGCTCATCAATTAAAGGTGTTTTTAAATCAGGAAAGGAATGGGAAAACTCATTCAGCATGGCATCCAGCATATCCTGGGTTTTTAGCTGCTCAAGCTCTTCTTCAGAAATGTCATCTTTACTGAAAATACCCAGGGATATTTGGGAGAGTAATTTAATCTTTCCCCAAAACCCTAGGCCATGCCATATACGTGAAAAGGTAATCTGAATATTCCTATCTGCCAGAACCAGCCTAGAGCCGATCTCTTTTGCTGATTCTATTCCTTGAATCATTTCTTGCCCAGGTTTAATACCCATTTGCTTGGCCAGTCGTTTTTGATAGGAGGATATAAAAAGGTTGATCAAAAGAAAAGTAGCTCTCTTATCCTTAATAACCTTAAAGATATCCATCTTCTTCCACTGGTCATCCGCCATGATTGATTGATATCTCTGCTCATCCAATTCAATACAAACCGTATCCGGCCTTTCTAATTCTATAACTTCTTTTACCTGCTCAGCACTATGCTTAGAGACGTGGGCGGTACCAATAATAATAATTTCCTTGTCGCCCTGGTATATTCTGGTGATGTTTTGCTCCGACATTAGATACCTTCCTTATAATAGAATTCATCTTTAATAATTGGCGATTTATCGTCTGCATTCCTTCCATTTATAATTAACTATTTTAAGAGAATATAGCTAGTATTACCATTCCTGACCCTGACTTTACACCTTAAAGTATAGTTCAGTAATCAAAAACTACCTGAACCATTGGCCCAAGTAGTTTTTGATTACTGAACTATTATTTGTTTAGTATTGCTGCCAAATCTTCTTCAGCAGTGGTGATTGGTTTAATGTCAAAGTTTTTGACTAAAACATCCAGTACGTTTGGTGAAACAAAGGCCGGTAAACTTGGGCCCAAGCGAATGTTTTTAATGCCAAGATGCAGCAGAGTCAGCAGGATCGCCACTGCTTTTTGTTCATACCAGGATAATACCAGGGATAAGGGTAGTTCATTTACTTCACATTCAAAGGCGCTGGCTAAGGCTACAGCGATTTGGATAGCTGAATAGGCATCGTTGCACTGGCCAACATCCAGCAAGCGCGGTATGCCACCGATATCACCTAGCTTCTTATCAAAGAAACGGAATTTACCGCAGGCTAAGGTCAAGATTACAGTATCCTGAGGTGCCTTTTCCACAAACTCGGTATAGTAGTTGCGTCCGACCTTAGCTCCGTCGCAGCCTGCCACCAAGAAGAAATGTTTAATATCTCCACCCTTTACTGCCTCGATAACCTTTCCTGCCACACTCATAACAGTATTTCTAGCAAAGCCAACCAATACACTGCCCTTATCTATGTCCTCCTCAAAACCAGGTAAAGCCAGGGCCTGTTCAATTACGGCACTAAAGTCTCCCTTATCAACATGTTTTACTCCGGGCCAACCCACCAAGCCGGTGGTAAAGATGTTATTCAGGTAAGCCTGGGGGTCTTGAATACAATTTGTAGTCATCAGAATAGCACCCGGGAAAGCAGCAAACTCTTTTTTCTGATTTTGCCAGGCTGTCCCGTAATGACCATAAAAATGCTTGTATTTTTTCAATTCGGGATAACCATGGGTTGGCAGCATTTCCCCGTGGGTATATACATAAATTCCCTTACCCTCTGTCTGCTGCAATAGGTAGCTGAGGTCTTCCAGGTCATGCCCAGATATCAGAATGCATTTACCTTTCCTTTGCCCCAGGGGTACCTCTGTTGGAACTGGGTGACCAAATTTTCCTGTGTTACCGGCATCGAGCAGTTCCATTGTTCTAAGGTTGACTTCTCCACACTTAAGTACAAGGCCTACCCACTCGTTTAAGCCTAGCTCCTTGTTTGTTAAAGCTTGAAGTCCCTCATATATAAAGTTGTATACCACTTCATCTTCTTGACCAAGGATTCGGGCATGGTCGGCGTAGGCGGCAATGCCCTTTATGCCATAAACCAAAATTTGCTGAAGTGACTGTATGTCTGGCAGTGCTTCATGGTCATTAACCAAGCCAACCTCTTCACCCTGTTTAACAAGTTCGGCTAAGTCAACTGCAGGGCTAAAGGTGGTTGATTTATCGGTAGAAGTTATATTTCCCCCGGCGGCTGCTACCTTTTGTTTTAGCATTTCTCTATATGTAACAGTTTGATTAATCAGCTGCTGAAATCTGGCTGGATCAAAGTTTACGTTGGTAAGGGTACTAAATAATCCCTGAATAGTAAAACGATCAATCTCTCTGTCATGAACACCTACCTTTATTCCCTCCCAGGCATAAATGGACAATCCCTTTAGAGCATGCAGCAATAAATCCTGCAAAGCTGCAACCTCCGGTTTTTTACCACATACACCCACTACTGTACACCCAGTGCCCTTTGCTGTTTGTTCACATTGATTACAGAACATCGTAAAACCCCCTCTTCCTAAATCGTTGACCAATTGGCATTGCTTATATCGCAATTTTCAGTTAATTTATCATACATTAGTTTTATAGTTCCTACTGTGATATACATCACACTAAGTCTGGATTTAAAAAAATAATAGCCACCGCAAATTTGTACAACTTGCACCTTGAGTTATATTATGGTAATATATAAAAGCTAAATCAAATCCTTGATTCACATATTCTAAAGGATTTTCATTTGCGCAATGGAATCTTTTACAATGTGTGATTTTTTATTTTTTGGTGAAAATAAAAATGCATATTAATACTATTATGGAGGTTATACAATGCAAGGTATCGTAAAATGGTTTAATTCAGAAAAGGGCTTTGGCTTTATCGAGGTAGAAGGAGAAAAAGATGTATTTGCCCATTTCAGTGCAATCACTGGTGATGGCTACAAATCATTAGAAGAAGGTCAGCGTGTCGAGTTCAATGTTGTTCAAGGTAATCGCGGACCACAGGCAGAAAATATTGTAAAATTATAATAAAAATAATTGCTGCAATATAAAGCATTAGGGACCACTTTTTATATAAAAGTGGTCCCTTCTAATTATTAATAACCTGATTTAATAAATCAACAGCTTGTTCTTCTTCAATTCCTTTTACTAATACTAGTTCGCTTATTAGTATTTGTATAGCATTTTCCAGCATTGTTTTGTCACCTGTGGAAAGATTCCTTTTTTTACTCATTAGAATTAGGTCACGGATTACTTCAGCCCCCTGATAAATGTCGCCGGACCTCATTTTATTCATATTACTGCGGTATCTTTGGTTTGGCTTAAGGCTTAAATCAGACTCCCCATCATTAAAAGTCATAAATACGTCGTCCAATATATTGGAATCCACAAGAGGTCTTATTCGCATATCAGACTCCATGGGAAACATTACCTGCATGTTTCTGATATTCATCACATAGTAAAGTTGCTTATTCCCAAGTATCTCCTTTTCCTCAATTGCATCAATTATTCCAGCCCCGTGCATTGGGTATAGAACTTTATCACCAATATGATACATTAAGCACACCTCCATTTTGTCTACTAGCTATTATACCACAGATATGCTAACGCATCAAAATTAATATTTTACACTTAATTCATGGTACCGTCAATATTTATGTTTGTCACTTATTTGTTTTCTGATGTTATGGAGTTATTTTATTGACATATTAACCGTCCGAGTTAATTCGTCCCAACTAATATCAGCACCTAGCATATTTGCAAGTTCCCTTAACTGAACCCAATTATCGCTTAATAGAGCCTCTGTCCGACCGTCCATAATACGCAGCGGCACATTTACAAGCCTACCGTTAACAATAAGTTTAACCAGCTGACTAGTTATGTTCTTAAACTTATCTAATGGGAAAAGAATTCCAGGACATTGGGTGGAATCAGTGTCACTGTGTCCAACAATGTTAATTAATGGGTATTTATGTAATAGGTAGCTATTGATCAACCATTCAAGACTGACCAACTGTATTTCCGACGGTTGGTATATGGTAAAATCCCCAGCTAAGCATATACCAATAGACCGCGCGTTTACCGTTAGGCTGTGTGCTCCAACGGCCCACTCCGGCCTCCCCCTTTCGATTGTTCCGTCATGGCGTATAAAGAAGTGATATCCACAGCCGACCCACCCGTTATTTAGGTGCATCTGATGAATATCAGCTACTGTTGCATTTCTATTTCCTGCCGTATGATGGATAACAACCCGGTCAGTCTTTGCTCTTTTCTCCAAGTTCTTGAATTGGAGGTTCGTTTCATTTATTTTCAATAAATTCACCTTCTCTTACCCTACTAATTACTGCATAATTTTTAAACTGAGAAAAAGAGGATGTCCACAATGAGTGGACACCTCTTTTTCTCAACGGAAAATATTCTGTTGTTTATTTCATGTTGGGTTTAGAGTATCCCTTGCAGGCCATTCTATATAATTTGATGCATATTTTAAGTCGGTTACGTATTTGCAAGTTATCTCTTTACTTACCCGTTCTTTTAAATCGTTTTTATTCATTACTTTGCAATTCGATCTTGTTCTTTTAGCAAATCATATATCTCAGATAGTCGGGCGTTAGTATCATTAAGGTATTCATATAAGTCTTTATTTGTTGGATTGATTTTTTGATTTCTAAAACGACCCTTAATACGAACCTCCCTTTCCTTTTTTGCTAGATATTTCTCCGATGCATTAATAACAACCTTCTTAACCATACACAGTCACCTCTAATTCTGCGTTTTTAGCACCTTCATTTGTAGAAGCAATTACATATTTACCAGGTTCAAAACTGGAAAATTCAATAACTTCTCCTGGTTCCACATCTAGTTGATTCCCTCCAATGTAAACATGAATTTTATCAATGTTATTATTATCAACAACATAGTCTGCGGTGATTGTATTAAAAATATAATGTTTAAAAACAATATTAGTAATTTGTCCTACAGAAATTGTACTATTATTACATTCTGCAATAATACGCTTTGACAATCCTACAAACTGTTTCATAACGTATTCTTCTAATTCTTTTACTATATATAGTTTGTTGTCATTCTCTATACGATATTCAATATTCATAAGACACACTCCTTATCTATTTATAGTTCCACCATATGAATATCTACAATGAGATGTAGAACTATTATAGTCAATTTCAATTTTTAAATTAGTTTTATATACTAATGGAGAATGAAGTATAAACAATTTTTCATATTGTAAAGCACTATGTGGGAATAATCCATCAAATACACTATTCATAATTGAGCCAACGTAATATATTCCTGTATACGTGTCACTAAACCATAACATTGCAGGGTTAAATAATCCAACCACATTTGGGCCAGCATAACTACCCTGCACATATAAAACTACTTGACTATCAATAGTTATTCTAATTCGATGTGAAAACCCACCCGTTGAATATGTTCTTGAACACGCATGACTAAGAGTGCCAGAACCAGTAATATTAAGAACTGTTGTAAACCCTCCTGTATTATTAATAGAACCCTGATAACTGAATAAATCATTCCTAGGCGAATCCAAGCCACTAATAGCACTCTTAATATCCTTCAACTTTCCATGGACACTACCGCTAGCACTAGCGGCATCAGCATTAGAACCTACGTTTACGTTAACCGTAGAGAGTAAAGCTTTGATGTCTTTAGCTTTGGCGTGGACACTCCCGCTAGCCGAACTTGCGTCGGCATTAGAACCAACGTTAGTATTTATCGTGTTAACCGTGGTTAGGTCCGCGCGGCTAGAGATGTTTGTATCTATCCTGTCCCGGTGGGTAGTAGTCCCTGGCATACGACTACTTACTGCAGCATCCAAATTATCTATCTTTGCAGTCCTGGCACTACTTAGATTTGTTTTCAAGTAGTTAACTATTTCCGCTGCCTTTGCAAATACCACCCACATTTAAGCCACCGTCCTTTGTGCACTGGTTAGTTCACCAGCGGTGTAAGTTAATGTATCTGTGTACTCTGAGGTGACTGTAGTCCCATCAGGTGCATACAGCTTGACGTTGACGCTAACAAGGTCATCGCCAGTATAGGTTAAGGTGGTTCTTTGCCTTAATACCCCACCAATCTTATCGTCAACCCTTGTTAACTTACCGCTGGTATAAACCAAATCAGAAGTATGATTAAACCTTCCATGCGGAGATAAATCGGCCAAATGCGTATCTAATTTATCTTGAACTGAAATATGATCACTCATAATCACATTTGAGGCTTTTGTTACCGGGTGCAACTCAACCCAATCTGTTCCGTTCCAATACTTTTGAAGGACATTTTTTGCTGGCATCACTTATCCCACCTTTACACTAATTCTTCAATCCAAATATCTGCTCCCGTAGGCTCCGTTGCACTTACAACAATTTTAGATTTTTCCGATGCGAGGTCATAGGTTACCTTAACAGCGTTAGCTGTGGCTGCCAGTGAAGTGCTTGTACTGTTTGTTGTATTGTTTAACTGCACTGCTCCCTTTGCAGTGGTGCTTGAGTTAGGAAGTCTTGCAGCAGATATTGTACCGCTTGTGATGCTTTCCCCTGAATGAAGGTGTGATTCAGGTGTGAATTCAGAAGGTTTGCCAATAATACCTGCCCAAGGAACACTGTCAGCCTGTTCAGCTGTATCCACTTTCCCATTATTGTTTAAATCATATACAGACTTAAGCATATCCCCTCCGCCAAGATTGGCAGTCTGTGCCGCAATTGCTTGTTTAGTTCTCTGAGGGGTCATATACTTGTTAGTCACGGTTCCAGCCTCAGACTCAGCCTGTGTAGCGATAGAGTAATTTTCTACATTACCTAAGCCTACATCGCTTTTAGTCAGTGCTACTGCACCTGTTTTATTTGCTACACTGGTGACTGAGTTTACCTGAGCCGCAGCCTCAATTCCTTCCAGCTTTGTTTTTTCAGCGAACGTATAATCTTCTGTGGATAGTCCCTTACCAGTAACCTTATCTACCTTATTATTTAGAGCTGTATCTAGCCCTTCAACTACTTCCACGTTAGTTTTAGGAAAAATATTATCCCAGTTTTGTCCATTTTTAATTTTTATCTGAACTTTTTTATCTGCCAATACTCTCGCCTCCTAAATATTTCTATCAAACCAAATTTCTTTATCGTTATCCATACTGGCGTTTCCTATTATTAAGCCACCACCAGCCAACTCAATAGACTCTCCTAAATCTTCAAACCAGTAGGTGCTTGCATTGGATTCAGGAGGTGTTTGTGACACTATTACCCTCAAATGTCCACTTAAATGGGCATTAAGCTCAGATTTCTTGGCAGCGTTTTGATCAATCAGATCCAAATTCTCGTTATATGCCTGCCGATTAACGGTCTCATTACCTAGTGGTTTTTTCAACCCTAAGTTCGGAGTAATATTAGGCATTCAGCCACCCCCCTGTTTCATAGTCATCCCAGGTTAAGTTTTTAGTGTCCAACTGGTTCCAAGTTAATTTCTTAGCATCCAGCTCATTCCATAAGAGATATCTGTATTCATATACAACTGAAAGATGTGCAGGCTTAATTTCTTCAATGAGGGCTTTAAGATCGTTTATGTTTGGAGGTATGCCACGTGTATCGATGAACTTAACTGTAAACTGATATATTAGTGGCCCCTTTGTGATTTCAACTCTGCCACCATCATAGGCTTCAGCGACATTCTTTATTAAGTTGATGGTGACTGTCCCGACACCTCTAATTTTAGATTTAATAACAGCCCTGCGTTGGTCATCAGGCTTGCCTGCATTAGATTTGATTGCAAGTTCTTTTTCCCAGTTATCAAGACCCCAGGTTGCAGTGTTAACATAATTTTGCTCAAGTATTTCATTTAAAGCATTTCTTAACTTATCAACCTCTGTACCTTGAGCAGCTATTACTGACTTGACTATCTTTGATGTCTGATAATAACGGGGCAGGTATGACAACATTTCCTGCCCTCTTTTACTAATCATTTGATAGCTGCTCATACAATGTCACCGTTCCTTTAACAGCCACTTCACCCTTACTTGCATCTATTAAGACTCTCTCTGTACTGTTGTTTACCTTTAAATCTGTGAAGTCTTCAACTCCGTCAGTAACTAACAACAGAGATCCTATCTTTGTATACTTAACATTTGGATTAGCTGTAAAGGCAATGCTTCCAAGGTATTCCGTCAAGGCAGTCTCAAAGGCTGTTTTTATCTCCATTAGTGTCCTAGTACCGGTTAATTCCACAGTGGCGGATATTTCTATGTCAATCGCCTCTGCAGCTGCCACTGTTACATTTGCCCCAATGGGGGCTTTCCCTTCACCGGTCCCCAATGAAGGTGCTATATAGTTCTGAACATCATTGACTAAATTTTCATTTGCAGGATATTTATCCGTACCAATTAATACGACTTTGACACTACCAGGACCATCCCAAAGAGGAATAACGTGAACTCCGCCAACTCCAGGCACTTCACGTGCCCAGTTAATATAGTCTGCTTTATTACCGCTGGTTCCTGGTGAGCGTACTTTAGAGTAATACCTGACTAAGAGGTCTTCGTCACTTTCTTGGTCACTGCCGCCACTTGTTTCGTTTGGGTTTGTGACGCCGGCTATGCCGGTTACAGGAGTTACCATAACACTAATACTTTGGGCTCCCACATTCCCTGCCTTGCCTGCTTCAATGGCTTCTACTTCAACATAGCCAACCCCTGAACCATCAAGGATAGCATCTGTATTAGTAACAAATTTTACTGATGGGTTGTTGGTAGCCGGATCGGACGGTGTTGCCACTGTTGTTCCTGCAGGAATTACCGTACCTGCGGCACCTGAAAACATGACCTGGCCAACTGCCTTTACGGCAGGCAGCCTGGTAACTCCGTGCTCATCACACCTCAAATCTAGATATGGGCCAAAGGTAGAACCGGCAAAACTCATTTTTAAAACATCCTGAGCCCACAATGCTGCAAGGGCTAACTCTATGGCTGCAGGAGACAATGAGTCCCAAATAAAACTGCCCTCGGATTTATCTAAATTCGAGGGCAAGCTATTAAACATTTTCTGCCTTATAGCTTCTTCTGTCTGGCTAGTTAAATATTCGGGTAAGGTTGTCAATGAATCACCTCCCATTATTCCTTCGATTTGTATTTTTCCGCTTCGTTTTTGATTTGAATAAGTGCTGCTTTTAGTGGTTCCGGTATTGCCATTCCTGCCCTAGCCATATTTTCCAGCATGGATAGGCCTTCATTGGCTATATAGAAATAGGTGATTAGATTCCGCAAAAATCCTGGTGAATCGAAGGCCATATCCATCTTATGGGCCACTGCTATCAAAAGAAATATAAACAGCTTTTTGGCAATACCGCAGAACCCAACCTGACTGGAAAGTTGGCCTTGTGAATAAGCGGCATATAAGCCAGTAATGTAGTCAATTACCACCATAAAGACCAACAATTCCAACGTTGGAGACCACCCCCCAAATAAATATGTAGCCACCGTGCTAATTGAAGCAACAGTGGCCTTAATACCGAATTCCCGCATTACCCTACCTCCCTATCGATGTCAATCAGAGGGTAAAATTTGTTATTCTGGGTATAAAAAATGTCCGCTCTACAGCATTGATGTTATTTTGTATACTTGTGTTTTTGTTTTTCAAGCCCTAGCATTGGATTATAATTATATTTTTAATAAAAGATATATGTTTGCTCAATGCTTCGCATTTTAAGTCTATTATGTAGTTGTGCTATAAGCTTCTCCGGTAATCTCCTCAAATTCCTCGCCGGTGATCACGCTGTACTGAACGTACATTTGCACCTGGACCACAGTAGCCCAGCCCTTCTCAAAATAATACTTCACCCGTTCTAAATTACTCACTTGCAGTCCCTCCCATTTCTAAATTTAGTAGCCTTAAATCCATGTCGACCAATTGTTGTTCTTGCATTTGATTTTCTAAAGTAAGCTCCAGGTTGCTTAGTTCAAGTCCAACCACCTGGCCACCTAACATAGTGTTTTGATTTTGCAGTTCTAGGTTTTGTAGTTCTAGTCCTACAACCTGCTGGCCAAGTAGTTGATTTTGACCTTGTAATTCCAGTATTTGTAGTTCCTTGTCGACTAACTGGCGACCAACTACTTCTATTTCGCTGGGCGGCTCCGGTACCGGGGTTGGGTCATGGGATTCGACCTCCTCCCCAATAGCATCTAATTCCTCCTGAGTTATGCCAGGGTAGACATAGATGGTGACTGATTCCTCTGTTCCATATACCGTACTGGTTCCATTGGGCTGTAGGGGTTGGATGAGGTTTTGAGCTAACAATTCGTCAGCTAGTTTGCTGAGGTTGACGGGTTTTTGGATGCAAATGGGTAAGTAGTTCATGTTAATCACCTACCTTAAGTATTATTAATCTTGCATAAGTTAAATTTATTGCATTCCCTGAGTTTTGGTATACCTGTAAACTTATTTGTTGGTTAGGTGTGGTTATTTTAACTATATCGAAAACAGAAACAAAAGTATTTCCTATACTTACAGCGTTCGTATTTTGTCTAACTAAAAAGTTGTCATTGTACATTATAGTTAAAGTGCGAATTCCAGAGGTACTACCTGCAAATGTGGCATATCCTGTAATCACATACGTACCAGGTTCTTTTATAATTATTGAACTAGAGACCAGATTAGCTAAACCATGAGTATCTTGGTTTACGTAATTAAGTCCTACTTTTGTATCTGTTGCTGTTGGTATACTTTGAGCATAATCTGTTTGTATTGAGCAATGAAGTAATTTATTCAACAATCCCCTATTCCTCAACGCCACCTCCAAAGCACCAACATCCGTAGTTACTTTAGCCAATTCATCCACCAGAGTATCTACCGTAGTCTTTAGATTATTATCAACCGTGCACTCGACACTAATCAACGGGGCTGTAAATTCCTCTGGTAATGCTAGATAGGTTACTGAGTATTGGGCGGTTGGGTCGAAGTTACTACCTAAAATGTATGCATATACCCCATTAATCCATCCCGTTACTGTACCGTCAGCACCTAGTACCCAGCTAGAATCTAACTTACTATTCTTAAACACTTGCAGTATTTGCTTTGGTTTGTGGGTTAAAGGGTTACTAGGGTAACTACCAGCGGTATTAGCATTGATTGCATAATATGGACTAGCTGCATAGTTGCTATGTTTAGACGGATTAGCCAGCTCCCTAACCACAACGCCTTTAAACACTTCCACCTGATTTAATCCTTCATTTACCACCAACTTACCTTCTACCTGTACTTCTTCAACAATTGGTGTTGCTAGTTGGTAGTGTAGTTGGTAGGGTGTGTAATTTGGAGCTAGCGTTGTAGGCAACGTATTAACGCTACCGTCTGGTTTACCGACCCACGCCCACTTTTTAGTACCAGCGCCACTGTATGTCGTTCCTAGTGACGTGCTTGCGGTATACAAATCCCCGTTATACATTCGCCAACCCAGGAAAAACGCCTTAATCTCGTCAACTGTCGGTGTGTAATTTTCGCCCCATCCGGAGTCACTATTAAGGATAATGATATGCAGATGGTTAGTAGTGATAATATGTTCTTCTTGATCGCCCCAAGGTTGAATAAAATTAGATACCAAATTACCATTGTATTTAATTAAAAAACTGTTAGGGTTATTATTTACCCCATCTGTTGCATTTGGTAAAAAACTTACAGGGATAGAGACACGCTTATAGTTTGTATAAATAACAGTATTTACAAAATCCAAACTCCCATCTAATACAACCTTTTCCCACTTCTTAGTTCGCAGCCACTTGCCGTCAATTTCCTCCAAAGTTTCACCTTCATAAAGAGGGGTTTGAAGATAGAGAAAGGATGTATTATATGGTTTGAATTCTGTTGATAAGGTGTCGCCAAGGACTAGCATTGGATTAGAGAAAGTAAATGTACCTGTTGTAGTATTAGACGCTTCTATGTAAATTGCATTACAGTTAGCAGGTGTAGTAAATGTAGCCTTTCCAGTACCAATAGTAACGGCTATTTCTGCACCACTAGCTACATTTTTTACATATAAACCACAATTACTTGGATGGCTACATAAAATTGTATACTTGGTATTTGTTACTACCTTTACGGTCAGATTTGTTGATTGCCACGCACTGCTAGCGTTTAGCTCCAACTTATACGGCTCGACAACTTTAGCATTAGCATGTACATCCCATTGACTAAAGGGTGGCAGTAAATTAACCCCTTCAACCCTTACTGCTGGATTTTGCACACATTGAAAACTATCTACATAAGGATAGCGTTCGGCTATTTCTTCTGAGGTTAGGGTACCTAGTTCGTTGTATTCAGCTTGGGTTATTTCATAAACTCGTATACCGTCCATATAACAATACTGCCCTGAAGCACCTGCACAGCTTACTTCTGCATGTAATTCACCTACTGAACCACCCGTTCCAAACTTTACATAGGATAAAGAAAATTTAGAAGTATCAGTTACATTATTCCCGTGCACATAATTACTACCATAATTAAATCTTATACGTAACCCATCCGCAGCGTTTCCATTCTTTAAGTCCCCTAACAGAATATAAAAAGAATTAGGTTTTACCAATTGCGTAATAGTGCTATATAGTGCGGTAGCTGTATACCCATTTAACGTTAGCTTAATGCTATTACTCCCGTAAACTTTATTATTAGCATCCAATTCTTTCGCAGCACCTGTATAAGTTGACCATTTATTTACATCCTCACAATTCCCATCACTACCTAACAAATTCACCAATTGCCTACCCTTGAACTTAGGCTTTAAAACCGAAGACCTGCCAGCATTAACTAAACTCAACCCGTGGGGTAAAGTTAGCGACACCGGAGATGCATCCCCTAAGATGGCCTGCAGGCCATGAGCATCATCCTGAACACCATCGGCCAAATGCGCAGCAATAGCGTCAGACTGTGCTGCATCAGTTACCTTAATCTGCCCTATTTCATTATCAATCTTATCCCAGTTATCATTCAAATGAGTATCAACATTAAAAGTATGAGCCCCGTCTGTTTCCGGGTTTATCTTATAAAGTCCTATCTTAGGTGTGTTGCTTCCCACTAGTAGCCACCTCCTGCGAATTTGTGTAGCGGGGTTGACTGGAGTTCGTTTATGGTCATGGTTTCGTGTATATCTCTGATAAGCAGGTATTTAAAGATAAACCGGATTACTAAATGGGCCGGTTTTATTTCTTCCAAGGCCCCTTTAAGATCTGACAAGTTCTGGGGTACTCCGGTTGTATCAAAAAATTCTACCGAGATTTGATAAATTTCCGGCTGCTCGGTAACTTCTACAGTTCCGCCGTCATATGCTTCGGAAACGGTTTTGATTAGCTCTGTGGTTATTGTGCCGATTCCCCGCAGTTTAGATATGATTAAGCTGCGCCGCTGTTCAATGGGCTTACCGGCTAAGCTGGTTAAACCCAGCTCCTGCTCCCAAATGTCCAGTGCCCAGGTTGCAGTAGGGGCAAAGAACTGGTCCAAGGTTTCCGCAATACCTTGCTTAAAAATATCTAGCTCCGGACCAACTGCTTGTAAATACGACTTAAACACCCGGGAGGTTTCGTAATATTGGGGACAGTAACCAAGCATTGCTTTACCCCTTTGCGATGATATAATATTAGACACTCAAATTCACCGTCCCCATAACGGCTACCTGTCCCTCGCTTACTACTGCGTTACTCTCCGAACCGTTAACTAATAGGTTAGAATAATCTTTAACCCCTTCCGTATCCAAGAGAAGAGAACCAATTCGAACATAGCGTGCAGTCGGATCGCTGCTAAAAGCTATGCTTTTTAGATATTCTTGAAGTGCCTTTTCAAAGGAAATCCTAATATCAGACAGTGTTTTTGTTCCGGTACACTCCACGGCTGCGGAAATGTCTAAACTAATTGCCGCAGCCGGAACGACCGTAACATCGGCTCCTACCGGGGCCTTCCTTTCGCCGCGGGCCGGCTCCGGGGCTATATAAGCCTGTACTGTATCAACTATTGCTTGTCCTGCAGGTTTGCTTTCCGTATCAAGTAAAACAACTTTTACTGTTCCGGGGCCGTCCCATAGGGGTATAACCTGGGCATTTCCAACTCCGTTGACCTCTAATGCCCAATTTAAATAATCCGCTTTATTGCCGCTGGTTCCAGGGGTTTGGACCTTTACTAAATAGCGGGATAACAAAGCGCTGTCACTTTCTAAATCACAACCTCCGGTTGTAGTAGATTCATTTATTACTGAAGAAATACCTGAGACAGGTATGGCCATAAGATTAATTTTTCCGGCGGAAACATTGCCTTTTACTCCTGGCTCCACTGCTTCTATTCCCACATAAACACTTCCATCAGCAGCTATTGTTGCCGTGGCGGTGGTGGCAAAACTAACAGATCTTGTATTGGTTAGGGGGTCTGCCGTGGTGCTCACAACTGTTCCGGTCGGAACCATTGTTCCCGGTGTTCCGATGATTTTGACCTGACCAGCGGCCTTCACCGCATTACGCCTGCTTAATCCATGCTCCTGGCAGCGTAGATCTAGGTATTTACCAAAGGTTTTACTGGCAAAACCAAGGTTGATATATTGGCTCATTTCTGCCTTCAGCTGCGCCAGTTCTGCAGTTACCGCAGCTAGAGCGTCGTAGATATATGAGCCTTCATTTTTATCAATGTCCTCAGGCACCCTTGAGAGCATTCGCTGTAAAATTGCCTGCTCGTTTTCCTCTCCCAGAAAGGCAGGTAATATGGTCTCGGACAATTTACACCACCCCCTTGGCCAGACTGTCAATGGTAAAGATATCTCCCCTCACGGTAGATACACTACAGCTAAAATAAACTGCATCTTCACGATGCTCAAAGAAAAAGCTGTGAACAGATGCAGTCCTGGGATCAACCATAAGGGTTTCAGTTGTTATTCGCATTATTTCACTTTCAATTGCAGCTCTAGTTAGTCCCCGCCCTATAAGCTCCTCAAACTCGCTGCCGTAGTTTCGACTATAGATAAGATGCCTGTAGCGGGGTGTAAGCAAGGCTTTCCGACACCATTGAATATAAGACTCCAAATCATCTACAACTGCAATTTTTCCAGTGGGAGTTTGAACAAAATCTCCTGCATTAAAGTCAAAGGCATAGGACTTACCAAATTTAACCTGTACCTTTGATTGTTCAAGCTCAGAGGTAGGGACTACGGGTAGAGTGGGAAAGAGGTTTGGCAAATTAGCTCACCACCTTACATATCACTACAACATCTTGTCCGCCGTTTACCGGAATTACTAAAACTCTATCTCCGGGTTTAAGATTTGGTTTTATTTCAATATGAACACCCTCAACAGCTATTGGGTTAAATTGAAAGTTAGTCGTACCTATATGGCCTGTTTGGGTACCTGTGGCCTCGAACGAAGGAATAGATAGTTTGGCAAACCAATCTGCCAATAGATAATCTTGAATCTCATGTTTAAAAGTATCAAGCTTTATGCCGCTTGAGGTTACTGTAGCCAACTCGCACGGTACTCCCGAAACTAACTGTGATGACTGTTTTGAAATACGTCTATCCAGGAGGGAGGCTAGTTGATTAAAGGGATTTGACATAATACCTTCTCCTTACATATTCCGATGAACCAAGCTCCAGGCTCATATGACCGGGATTGCCCAATTCATGCCGAACTGAACAAACAATTAAATCTATCCCGTTTAATCGCACTTTGTCACCGGCCCTAATTGTATTTATATCAAGGCTTGTTACCGAAAAGGTCTCCTGTATTCCGGTCAATAGGTGGTTTCCTGCTTTAGCGGCTGCACCAGGGTCAGTAATGCTGCTGTCCCTATGTACCTTCTGAAGGGTACCGTACTTAGCAACATCTCCAACTACAAGGGACAATACCGGAGAGCGTTGATTTTCTGCAGCATTGCCTATCACTTTAACCTGAGTAACAGTTCCTTCCAGTGTCCGCTTTTGGTTAACCTCTTCCAGATTTTGGGTAGTCTCCAACACCCATACCGTTTCATTACTGCCAAGCTTAAATAATTCTAGTCCGCTCCCTGGTACCATTCGAGGGCGATACATATCACCCTCCTGCTCTACGGTCATTTTAAGATCATCTTGAAGCATACTGTATACGGACTGTGCCCGGTAAACTGATTTAGCCAAGGGGATACCGGTATCTTCCAATTGGGCAAGGGGAATGTCCCAGTCAGCGGCGTATTGCTTTAACCGCTGAGTGGCTGTATGTCCCGGGGTAAAAAGGTATTCATCTTCACTCTTAGATATATAAATAGTTTTATCGTAAACAGTGGCTGTCAGACGTTTTTGCCCCCGGTTGTTGCTCTGACATTCCCAAATTACTCCTGGGTGTAAAAGATAAACCATATTAGCTCCACCAAAGGGTATACCGCTCACCCTTAGCTCCTGACCGGGAGCTATACCGGGAAAGTCTGAAGTTACAATTAGCTTTATTTCTGCCCTGTAGGCTATTTCGTCGAGGGTATCACTTAAGGTTATACTTTCAACCAGTTCCCTCAGAAAATACTGGTTGTCCAAAATTACCTCATAGTGACTTAAACCGGGATTAATCATTAGGGCATCACCAGCCTTGTACCTGGTAGAATCAAATTTGGGTTTTTGCCGATGGTCTCTAGGTTTGCTTCATAAATATCCTTCCATCTCCCGCCATCGCCATAATTTAGTTTGGCTATAGACCATAAGGAATCCCCAGACTTTATATCATACATCAAAGGCTTTGGTTTAACATCGTTCCGATGGCCTTGTGATGTTGTTGAAGCAGTCGGAGAAATTTGATTGACCTCTGCCCTTACCTTTACCTCCCGCCAAGTTCGACAGGTCAGATCAAAATATATATCTCCCGGTTCACCGCCCTTGATGATGCTTGTATGGGCCGATACCAGCACTAAATCGTTATAGCTATTACCAATAATTAATCTAACCGGCCTTTTACTCTCTGTCCATGACAGTATTTTATTTATGGCTGCTTGCGGCTCCGGGATGTCGGTATAACGGCAGTAGGATATATCATATTCCCTGGGAAAAAAGGAGGAGAAGGTAATGTCCTTCACCTTCTCCCCATTGGGAAAATCAACTTCACCTAGATTGATAATATTTATTGTCTCCAACTGTTTTTCAGATTTGATTTGAATCTCTTGCGGGTTTACAGGAAAGCGGAGTTGCTCACCAGCAGGATCCCTGAGGAATATATCCATTAGCAATCACCTCACTTGCAAATCTAACTAACATATATCTAACAACGGTTCTCTATTGCCTTCCTAATACTATTGACAACTCTCCACCCTACTTCATCCTTGAGCTCTTCATAGTCAATACTCTCATTACCGTATTGTAAATTAACATTTACGGGCACTGAAACATTTACACCTCCGGCAGCAGGTGCGGATAGTGCAAGAGCACCAGCGAAACCTCCCAATTCATAGGGTCTTACACCTAAATGCTCCCCCGCTTGCTGCCAAAGGGATAAGGCCCTGTTTCTCATCCTTGAAGACAGAGGGATTATGGCCTCCGGTCCGGCCTCCGCCACAATACCCAGGTGTGGCCTGCTTAAAATTCCGCCGGTGGAGTAACCCTTTATCATTTTAAATTGCTCGTAACTATCCCTTTCAATACCTTGATTTGCCGGAGGTGATGGTATATATTGAACTCCTGAGAAATCTATCAGCCTGGCACTGGCAAAGTCTACTGCCTGGGCCAGGGTGGTGAATGCCTTCATAAGATCGTTCTGACTATTAATTACAAAACCGTTTGATGTGACTATATTCTTTTGGCTATCAAGATAGACCCTGCCGGTAGCTGCAATAGGTTCCTGTTGTTCAGAGGCTGTCTTGCTGGTTGTCGTTATCTCATCCTCATTTTTTGAAAAAACTCCCGCAAGCTTTCCTCCTAACCATTTGCCCCCAATATGGCCTGCCACACTGCCTAATACTTTCCCTGTCACCGTTCCCATACCGGGCATTATAGCAGTTCCAATGGCCGCTCCTATTACCCCTCCAATATTCTCTCCAACTTGTCCACCAAGGTCTGCTGCAGCACTTGTCTTATCTTCTGCTGTGAGTACATCCACTGCACCTTTTTCAAGCCCCATACTACTAACAGCTGTTCCTACCTTTTTTCCAACCTTCTTTATTGCAGGGAAAGAACCGCTATTTTTTAGGGCAGATCCCGCTGCTAAAGCCCAGGGTGCCGCCACAGCCACACCGGTTAGGGCATATGCAGCTTTCAAGGAAGGACTATTTGTTCCACTTCCAGGCTCTTGGGTCTTTTTTGTAATATCTCTTCCTGTTTCAGAGGCTGCCTGCTGCACCGAAGTTTGAAGTACCGAACCAGAAGGAGCTAAATTACTTAAAGCGTTAACGCCTGGTTCCTTAATTCTATTTTCAAGGCCGTCACCAAACTTAGACATTTCATGTTCCAATAAGGAGGTATTTATTGAAACTGAGATGTTGGACAGACTATTTTTAAGTGTGTTACTCAACACTTCAATTCTTTTTAGTGCATCTGTTGTGTTGTCAATTATGCTTATTGGAGTGTTAATTTTTAAACGGTTAAGCATATCCATACGTTTTTTATAATTATCTAAAAATTTATCGGTAGCCTTACCGGCTTGTTTTAAGACGGACTGAAGCTGAGAGGTATCTCCCCTTATCTTAATAGAAGCCTCAGCTGTACTCATTTATTAGCCACCTCTCTCCTGGCTTTTTCCCTTTGCACCAATTCAATATCACTAAATGCTAATAATAGCAGTTGCTCCCCCCTGGGTAATTGCCAAAACACTCCGGGGCGAAGGTCATGCTGTACCCACATGTAGTACAGCATGCCTACGAGTCCGCCGGACTTTATACGTTTTTTAGTTCTTCCAGGTCGACATTAAAGCCGCTGAGATCAAGTACAACATCACCAACAGCGGCTAATTCTCCGGCTAAAAGGATGCGTCTCACCACTTCCTCCGGCCCGGAGGCATTATATTTTGACAGTAATTTAGGATCTGCAAGGTTCGGTTTTACTGTGGCAGCTGCAATAAGTGCCGCATTAAACTGTTCTTCATCCAGCCGCTCAGAGATTTTGCCTCTCTTTTCACTCCTCTCTGTGCAGCGTTCCCGAATATTGGAGACCTGCTTGCCCGTTAACCCCTTAAGGGTTACAGGAATGCCCAGTCGTGGAAGGGAAACAGTTTTTTCAGGTAAATTGTCGGCCTCCAGCAACCTTTGAATAATTTGCTCATCTGTCATATTTTCCAATTGC
The DNA here is from genome assembly GCF_030577015.1 of Desulforamulus aquiferis. NCBI lineage: Bacteria > Bacillati > Bacillota > Clostridia > Eubacteriales > Peptococcaceae > Desulforamulus > Desulforamulus aquiferis. The sequence continues at coordinate 24,595 of NZ_JARPTC010000014.1, forward strand.
ATCATTTACCTCCTAGCCTTCAACGATTGGGTCAAGAAGCTCATAACCCTCAAAGGTGAAGGCAACCTCTTCCGTAACTTCTTCACCGGCTGTCCAATTGGCTAGTTGCAGTTCATCTGCCATTACATTTTTTAACCTAATCCGCTCAAAACCATATGCTTCCGGATCTGCTAATTTACTTACAATTTCAAACTTATCAAAGCCTTGTTGCAGCATAGCGCTGGTGACCTTAAAGCCGCTCATAGTCCCACTGCCTTTTTTGGGACCTTTTTTATGACGTACCCAATCGTCACCGGATAGGTTTAATTCCTTCTTTTGCATAGCTACCTTAGCTTCCAGATGGTTAATATGGGTTTGCCATACACCGTTAATAAAGACCTGTCCATAGGAACCGTGAATAACTCTACTTGCATCTAAAGCCAAATCAATCGCCTCCTTATTTCACCATAAAGGTTCCAAAGATTTTTTCCATACCATCGGTAATTCGAGCTTCCCATTTGGGATATACCTCATCGGGTGCAGCCAGAGGAGGATTCCCATGATAATGGGGATTTAGGTATACCGAATAATCGCTTTCAACAATGCCGCCTTGAACCAGTGTGTCCATATACTGTTTAAATGCATTCAGCAGGGCAACCTTGCCGTCATCGTTATTATTTACCTTGCCGATATAGTTATCGCTGGCGGCTTTAAGCAAGTCATTATTGATTGCATCCATAGTTCGAATGGCCCTGATTTTTTTCCACTGGTTATTTTGGCCCTGACGCAAGCCTGTTAAGGTATTAATGCCTTGCTCAACCTTAACTTTTTCCCCATCATGTACCAGTACAAGTGAACCGGCCTGAAGGGCAGCAATCACCTGGTTGTTGGTAAGGCGCGGGGAAACATCACTAAAGGGGCATAGGGCATAAGTAATGGTCTCACTTAGCTTCTGACCGGCAATTAAACCTGCAACATAAGGGGCTACCATTGCACTGTTGTAGTTTTCCTCGTTTAGTACAGCACCCACAATAACGTTGACAATACCCTCATGATTAAAACCAATCGAGCGTAAATTACCCTGGGCCGGATCGGCATCGGACTCGTTTGAACCGCCAAAGACACCGATTACACCGATGCCGTCATTACGCAGGCGCTCAATCCAGGATTTAAAAGAGGTCTGAAGGGCACCTTCAGACCTGCCATCCAAGGTGAACAGGTTCCACACCCGGGACTCAAATTTAGCTTGGGCAGCAATATAATCAGCATTAGTCAGACCTGCAATTCCATTATTCCCGCCTGTGAAATCCTGACTGTTTACCGAGGCAAGGACACCGTTGCCTGAAGTTAGTTTTGTTGCAGTTACCCATTCATTGCCGACATTTTGGTTAATAGCAGCTATGGCATTATCTACTCCATTTACGCCGGAATTAAAGGTGAATGTATGAAGCAAAGCAGTACCGTCATAAAGTTGGAGATCTTGTTTTGCTGAATCAACCATATTAATCCTGGTTGTTACTTTAAATGGCCGGGCGGTCTCAAATTTTGTTTCAAGTTTTATCACATTTACTGGTGTTCCCGATGTATCTTGCAAAGTAATGCTGGCTTTAGCAGCATTGCTGTCGGCTAGACGGTATGCAAGGACTGTTTTAGCTCCCCCCAGCAGAGCCATACGGATTGTCTTATAAGCAGTTGCTCCTTCAACCTGATCTTGGCCATATACCGAAAGAAGGTTAGCCTCACTGGTTATTTCTTGAAATACTCTTGCCGGACCCCAGTCAGCCTTAACCGGGCAGGCAACAATGCCGCGGGCACCCGGCTTAATAGCCGCTAAGGCAGCAGCCTCAAAATTAAGATAAAATCCTGGCCTAACTTTTTGCTCGGTGGGGCTCCATGTTCCTCCTGCCATTATTTAACTACCTCCTCTAAAAATAATTTAACCGCCTGCTCAACCTCGCTGACGGTTAGTTCATGTTTTTTAATATTATGCAGGGCACCAATTACAACCTCCGGTTTTACCTTAAACAAAATCTCGGCATTCTCGATGATTTCTTCCCTAAGGTACTTTTGTTCAGGTGAATTCTTCTTGTTCACTATTGCCAGCTCCCTTCTATGTCAATTTTCATCATTAACGGCATTTCTTCCGTTAGTCTATTGGTCTTTCTGCTGAGGCTTACGGTTACCTGACCATTCACCAAAGAATCTTTACGGATAGACGTTTGTGGATTGATTACTGTTAAATATTGGCTGCCGGCTAAGGGTATCTTTATGTCCCTAGTTAGTCCTTCAACAATGGCTAAGCAGCCGGATATTTGCTGATTTGGCAGGTGACCAAGCACTTTGCCTTTGAATTTTTTACTTACTTCAAAGGTTGATGCTGTTATCTGCTTAGCATTTATATTTACCAAGTTCCAGATAATTGCCGGTCTTTGAAATTCTTCCGTATAGACATTATGAATGATTGTCCAATCCTTACCCAACTCCTTCTCTGTCCATAGGGCCAGCGCTTCAAGCCAAGGATCATTTGGGGCAACAGCCTGTACCGTTGTTGGTTTCCACCAATGCATATTATAAGTAAGGAAGATTGATTTATTTGCCGGGTCCTCAGGATAGGCCACCTGTTCTTCTGCCGGTGAGGTTAATGGATTAATCTCAAACCAGATTTCACCGGCCTGGACAGGATTATCCGGATTGGCCCAATCGTATCTGGGAATTATTAAGCCGTTCCGTTCAGGGCCTGCTAAAGCATCGTATAGCTTGTCCCTTATACGCATGGCAGTATTCCAATTGAAATCATTGTTAATATCAGGGGCCCTAGTTTTAACCTCAAACTGAACCACTGTTTGAAATCGCTCGATTTGTTTGCCGGTAGCTATTATTTTGTCAAATAGATTCTCGGGTTTGTTATTAGGTAAAGTTGTTGTTGCCAGCATAATCAACCAAATGCCGCCATCCGGCATAATATAGTTAGATTGTCCCATTAGCTTAAAGTCCTCAGCAGAGTCCAAACCAAAGTTAGCATAGTTATTATAGATGTAATTTCTTACAGAAGTTATTGTGTTTTCCAATTTTTCACCTCACTTTCGAATATGGCGACTATCTAATATGTTTTTATCCACCACCTCCTTACATTTCCGCTGTGTTAAAAACCAAAAGCTGCTTCCACTTATCTTCCAGCCAGGCCTTCTCTATGGAAGCCCGGGCCTCATCAAGGGTTACCTGGATACCTAGCTTTATAGCCTTGTCCTCCAGATATTTTACTGCCTCAGCCAGCTTTTCTGGACCCGGTAATTCCCGAAAGACCGTCTCAGCAAAGGCAAAGGCCTCCCTTCCCAAAATGGCTAAGGTAGCCCGTTGAGCAGCGCTTATCTGGGCTTGGAAGTGTGCTTCGGCCTTTTTCTTTAACTGGTTAAGCCATATTTTTACATATGCAGCCAACAGACCAATGAAAGCGAAAATTATTATTGAGGAGAAATAGTATATTTTTTCTTCCATGAAAAACCCTCCTAACAAAATTGCTTGACGAATTAATGGAGATTTAAAACACTAACATAATGCAAATTCAATTTATCACCTTCCTCCTGATTATTAATCATGTTTCTCAACTGACCCTTTTACCGCTGTTACATATCTATAAAAATGACGGTTTAAAAAAATCAAAGCACCCTAGCCAGGGTGCTTTTCTGCTTCTTATAAATCTCTCTCACTTATAGTTTGCTTTCGTACGACAAGGGCAATTTTTCTCTCGGCTCGGCTAACTAGATTTTGCACACTACCTTTTTTGCAGCCCATTAACCTACCGGCCTGCTCAAAGGAAAAGTACTGTCCGCGGACCAGTTCGTAGGCCTCCCTCTCCCTTACGCTAAGGGATAACATTAAGCTTTCCAATAATTCCACCATCCATTGGGGGGCACAACCCTGGGGCAGCCTGTTCTTCACATATCGGGACATTTCTAAGGGGTCCACCGGGATCTCTCTCTTTTCCCGGCTCCATCTAGCTACGCTCCACTTGGCACCAGGCATATGCCCTTTTTCCATGTATTCTATCGCCCACTGGGTATCGGAAATCATACTATTTAGGTAAAGCATGTCCGTCTTGACTTTTTTGAGTGACTTCAAAGATTTCTTATATTCTCGGATTAATTCTTTCATTTATTTCATCCCTCTTTCAATAAAAATAAAAGAGGCCCGAGCTTTAAGCTCGGGCCTCCCGTTTATTCGAGTCAGCCTTCCATACTGTTTTAATTTCCCCCCAAACAGCTTTGCCGTCTTGGATTTTAATAACTACCTCACCATACCGGAGTTGGTCTATGATATGGGATTTTTTTTTAATTTCAGATATCAACTGTTCTGAAGTCCTAAACAAAAAGCACAATCACCTCCGTTTCTATTCAGCCATTTATTTGAGAATGGCCATAATTAACTTAATTTTTTGAATAAGGAGGTAGTTATATCTTGCGGGAACGTAACAGTACTGGCAAAAATATTTTAGCTTTATTTCAAATTAGTAGTTGTCAATCAACTATTCCTATTATATATGTATTAACAGTACAATTTTTAGGCCTAATAGGTATCCATTAAATTTTCAGGTTCTACAGCAATTAAATGGCCTTCTGCAGTATAGACATATTATCATAACCATTGCGTCCCCGCAAGGAATTTTTATAATTTTATACACCGTCGTAATGTTACGGGCGTGCAATATAGGATATAATATCTAAGGGGGTGAATTATATGTCGAAAAGTGTTGGAAAAAATATTTCTAAACTTCGTAAACTGGCTGGATTTAACAGTCTTGGCCAGTTATCAAAGGCTTCTTGCGTATCGGTGGCAACTCTGTCAAGAATAGAAAAGGATATCCAAAAGCCATTACCCGAAACCCTTGAAAAACTTGCACCACTTCTAAATGTTTCATATGAACACTTGATGTCTTTAGCGGGATATTTACCAGTGGATAATTCAGAGGATACTAGCAGTAAAAGCCCTCTTTCATTTGAAATAGAAAAGGTATTACGTGAAGAAAACATTACATTTGAAGGAGTCCTATTGGATAATGACGATAAAGACGATGTTATTGAATTTATAAAGGTAGCATTACGAGCTATAAGGAAAAGAAAGAGTATGCAAAAGAAAGAGTCCATAACATTTGACGATAATCAGAATAAATAAACAAAAATAGATTTATCTAAGGTCTGTATTTAAACCTGTACATGTATGGACTAACTCCATTTGAAAACATCTGAACTGTAACGTACATTAATAAGGTTGTGGCCAAGGTCTTTGCTTTGTTACAATGACAACAGTATGACGTTACCAAAGCGAGGTTAAGCAATGTTAAATACGGCTTTTAATCAACTAAAAGATAACATTTCAAAGGTTATGGTGGGCAAACAAGACGTTATTGAATTATTAATGGTGTCCTTAGTGGCTGATGGACATGTTCTGATTGAGGATGTACCAGGCTTAGGGAAAACCATCTTGGCTAAGACCTTTGCCATTTCCCTCAACTGCCGATTCTCTAGAATTCAATTTACTCCAGATTTAACCCCTACTGATGTAACTGGTTTCTATGTATATAGTAAACAAAGGGATGATCTTATCTTTCGGGAAGGTCCTGTGATGACCAATATTTTGCTGGCCGACGAAATTAACAGGGCGGTCCCCCGTACCCAGGCAAGTTTATTAGAGGCCATGGAGGAAAGGCAATTTACCCTAGATGGTCAAACCAGGCACCTGCCTAAACCCTTTATAGTTTTAGCTACCCAAAACCCTGTGGAAATGGAGGGTACCTTCCTATTACCCGAAGCACAGCTTGATCGCTTCCTTATGAAAATCAGCATGGGCTATCCAACCACTGAGGAAGCAGTCAATATCCTTTTAACCCATGGTAATAACAAACCTTTAGAAAATTTAGGGGCAGTGGCCAATGTTGAGGATATCCTACATTGGCAGGAATTACGCAGCGGGGTTCAAGTGGACCCTTCCATCATGGAATATATTGTTTTGTTAATTGAAGAAACCCGTAAGCACCCGGCTATCGAATTAGGAGCGAGTCCCAGGGCCTCTTTGGCTCTTTTTAAATCATCCCAGGCCCTGGCATTGCTAAGGGGTAGAAATTATGTACTGCCTGATGATGTTAAATTCCTTCTTCAACCAGTATTGCAGCACAGGTTGAAGGTAAAAAGGACAGAGAGATTGCGGGGCATTAGTGAAAATGACGTTCTTCAAGAGATCCTTAATTCGGTTAGCATTCCTAGGGTCACAAAGGAAGAGCAGTAATGGCCCGTCAAGAAACACATCCTGACATTGCCTCTTATTTTTCCATTGGCCTGGTAAGGATTATTCTACTGTTATTCCTACTTGTCTCTCTAAGATATGCCCTATGGCTCCCCGCCCTTCTGCTGTTGTTTTTAGTCTTCACCCTGGAAAGTGCTGCTTGGTGGAGCAAATTTGGGCTTAGAGATCTAGTTGTGGCCAAACAATTAAAACACCTTCGCTGTTTTCCCGGTGAACATACCACCCTTACCCTACAAATAACTAACCCCAAAAGGTTGCCGTCAATCATAGGCTGGCAGCAAACACTACCAGTAGGCTTGTCGGCCCCGGATATTAAAGAAAAGGCTTACATGCTTACCAGATATCAGTCTGCCACAAGAGTTTATGAAATTAAGGCCCTGGGGAGGGGCTATTGGCAAATACCGGGGTTGCAGGTATCCTCCCAGGATGGACTTGGACTTTTTGAACGTCACACCCTGTTCCCTGATAATCGGTGGCTAATCGTTTACCCTTCCCTAATTCCCCTGGAACAGCTGTCTTTGGAGGTGTCAGATCTGCTTGGGGATAAAAAAATACAGCGTCCCTATATGCCGGATCCTGTACGCCCGGTGAGTTTGCGGGAATATACCTATGATACTCCGGCCCGTCTGATTCACTGGAAGGCCAGCCTTAGTAAAGATCAGCTCTATGCTAAAGTACTGGAGCCCTCCGGCGATTATAAAATCTATATCCTGATGGATGTGTCTTCTTTTGCTAGAAATAACGAGTCAGAGAAATTCGAAAAGGCCCTCTCTGTGGCAGCAACCATTATCTCTTGGGCCCAGGAGCTGAATATACCCTTTGGCCTGTTGATCAATGGCCGGCAAAAGGGCATCCAAGGTCCCTTAACCATGCCCGTCGGTAATGGCATTGAGCACCTTATGCTAGCTTTGGAAAGACTGGCCAGGCTGGAATTGGTATCGGTTGGAAAGCTGCAGATGTTACTTGATTTTGAGAGCCAAACCATCCCCCCTGGAACAAGCTATATGTGCATCGGTGATTGTGCAGTTGAGCTGCCCCGGTTGTTACGATATCCCATATGAATATAAGGTGGAGTAATCCATGACAACAAAACTTCAAGTCAACATTTGCGCAATATTGGTTGAAATGGCCTATCTATACCCACTATATTATTTAATTGCATTAGCCCTGCAAACACCCCCGTGGGCCATGACTTCATTGGTAATCTTCGCCGGGGTTTCTTTGCTTTCTGTCATCTCCATGGCAGCATTACAAAGTAGAAATTGGTCTAATCTTATGCTTTGGTGTGTTTATGGCCTTGTTTTTATTGTGTCGGTATTGTTTTTTTATAGGTCAACAGCTTTATTAGCTAATGTGCAGGCTGCGGTTCCCCTAGTGTTCTATGGCTGGATTTGGCTTAGGATTGGACTATTAGCTAAAAAAACTATAAGCTACCCCCAGGCGGTCCAACGTTTTGAGCTAAGTATAGTAATCCTTTTGGCCTTACTTCTATTAATAGATTTTTTAAACCAGGATGTGCCTAACATTATTCCAAGTATGCTTATTCTTTTGCTGGGAAACCTACTGCTGCTCTCCCTCACTAGGCCAGGCCATGAGAAGGCGAAAGCCTGGGTAATTTTCACCTACTTTGCCATCATTATGGCCCCTGTTTTGGTGCTGGCCAGTTTTTTAAAGGGTCCTCTTCATGGATTATCCAACAAGCTATTTGAGCTACTTCAGCCCCTGTTTAATTTCTTGTTAGAGCTATTAACTATAGTCTTAAAAGCTATATTAGTACTTACCAATATGGCACCCCAAAGGCCGGGGGCCGTTGACAGCAGCAACCCACCCAATCAGGCAAATGAGCAATTGCCCTTGTCAGAAGGCAATACTGGAGATGGTTTCATTTCTGAACTACTACTTTATGTCTTACTGGTGGTACTGCTGGTTGGTTTATTAATTATGGCTGTATTATTGCTCAGGATCATCTGGCAAAGGCTACGGCTAACTAATATACCCCAGGAATATGGACTGCCCAGGCTAAAGATAAAGCCTTTTTTGCAGGAACTATGGTTAAAGATTAAGTTATTGTTGACTTTTTTTGTTCCAGGAAAATACGGTGTTACCCAGGCTTATCAACATTTTTTGAAATGGGCTGACCGGAGAAACCATACTAAAGGGGCCTGGGAAACGCCCTATGAGTTTAGTGAGCGGATCTGCAAGGTATTCCCCCACTATGACGAATCTATCAAGAGAATCACAGAAAGCTATGTGCTTCACTGCTATAGTCATAAGAAATTTTCTTCCAAAGAAATTTTAGAATTAAAGAGAGTGATTCGCAAAATGTATTTGAGTCTTTAGAAAAGTAACTCTAACGACAAAACAATGCTACAAATGACTAAACGTAATATAGCGTATTATGTTCGCTATACAAGTTATGTTATAATACTTGTCAATAGGGTTGGAGGTAAAAATTATGGAAGAAATCTCTTTGACACCTGAAGAAGTAGCAGCAAAGCTTAAAATAGCCAAGAATACTGTCTATGAGTTAATAAAACGTGGTGAATTGCCGGCTTACCGAGTGGGACGTAAAATACGAGTTGATTTAAAGGATGTAGAAAATTATAAACGTCAAGGCAAAAAGGTAGATTTGAGTTCCGACACAAGGCTGCTAAATTTAAGCAATGGTGGCAAAAGCAATAATATATTAGTCAATAAGCCACCTCTACCCCAGGGGATTGTAATATGCGGGCAGGATGTTCTGCTAGATGTCTTGTCACGTCAACTTGAACGACATCCCAATGGCATTCATGCCTTCCGTCATAATGTTGGAAGTTTTCCTGGGCTAATGGCTCTCTACCATGAAAAAGCGGATCTTGCAGCAATTCATTTGTGGGATGGGGATACAAATGTCTATAATATCCCCTATGTTCGTCATATGTTACCAGGTGTTAAAACCGTTATCTTGCACTTGGCTTGCCGTATGCAGGGTTTTTATGTAGCAAAAGGTAATCCAAAGAACATTAATGCTTGGCAGGATTTAACCCGGGGAGAGATAAGCTTTATAAACCGCGAAAAAGGCAGCGGCACAAGGGTGCTATTAGATGAAAAGCTTCGTCTCTTAGGCATCAATAGGCATTTAATTAAAGGTTATGAGATTGAAGAGCCATCTCATCTTGGTATTGCCAGTGCTGTTGCCAGGGGAGACGCAGATGTTGGCCTGGGAAATGAAAAAGTATCTATGCAGGTCAGGGGGGTAGATTTTATTCCCTTGCAGAAGGAGCGTTACGAGTTAGTTTTAAGGAAGGAAGATTTACAAAAACCATATATTCAAGCTGTGGTAGAAATATTACAATCAAAGGAATTCAAAAATGAACTCTATGGTTTAGGGGATTACGATGTAACGGAAACTGGTAAGATTATTGCCTTTTCCCTCTCGGATTCGGAATACTTGGTCAATAAGTAAATGGGCAGGTACTTTAAACTGGTATTTAAGATATTCAAAAATATTTTAATATACAAAGGAAAAACAATTATCATGTAGAATATACTTTTTAACTACATATTAGCTCCGAGTTTATAAATCTAACACTTCGGTTATGGTTTATAAACCCATAGGGTTTGTCTGGAAACGGACATGCCTCCCATTGTGGAAAGGAGGGTTTAGATTATTTGGCATTTATTTAGCCGTGTACTCCTTTAAACACAGTACACGGTTTTTTTGTTTTTTGTACTGGGTTAATAAAGAAGGTAAAAATCTATAAAATTTGAGGAGGATCCAAGATGAAACGTTTTTCAACCCTAATTGTCCTGCTATTATCCTTTATGTTGCTTATGGCAGGTTGCCAGCAGGCCCCCAAAGAGGAAGGCAATAGTGAAGGTGCTAAGGAGCCGGCCATAAAAGATGTAATACTGGCCACCACAACCAGCACCCAGGACAGCGGCTTACTGGACGTTTTGAAGCCAGAATTTGAAAAGCAAACCGGCTACAACTTAAAGATCATTGCTGTTGGAACAGGCGCTGCCCTTAAGATGGGTGAAAAGGGTGAAGCAGACGTATTACTGGTTCATGCACCGGAGGACGAAAAGGTATTGGTAGATAGTGGAGTAGGTATAAATTACTCCCTGGTAATGCACAATGACTTTATTATAGTAGGCCCCGAAAATGATCCTGCAGGAATCAAAGAAACAAATACCACTGCAGAGGCCATTAAGAAAATTTATGATAGTGAAGCAATCTTTGTTTCCCGTGGTGATGACTCAGGTACCCATAAAAAGGAATTAGGGCTATGGAAGGAAGCTTCCCTTGATCCCAAAGGTCAAAAATGGTACCAGGAATCCGGCACCGGCATGGGTCAAACCCTTAATATCGCATCAGAAAAGCTTGGCTATACCCTTACAGATCGGGCTACCTATCTGGCACAAAAGAATAATGTAAAGCTGGATATCCTGCTTGAAGGTGACCAGTCCCTTCTCAATATTTATCACGTAATGAATGTTAACCCTGAAAAGTTTGACAAGGTTAACGCCGAGGGCGGCAAAGCCTTTGTTGACTTCATGGTAGCCAAAGAAACTCAAGATATTATTGGTAATTTTGGAGTAGATAAATTTGGCAGCCCTCTTTTCTTCCCTGATGCAGGTAAAGACAAATAGTGATGCAATTCTACCTCCCGGTCAACTTAGTCCGGGAGGTTATCTAATTTAGAGAAAAAAATTCCGGGATTACATCCCGGTGAAATCCAAGCAGGCAAGTTTATAAATTATTTTTAAAACCCCTTAATGAGTTTTGCTTAACTTGTCTTTCTGCACTTTTAGCATGTCTTTTTAGCCCTATTAACTCAAGGTCATGTTGTTTACATGCCACATATAGCTCCTCCCGAGGATAGACCACAGAATCAAGATAAGTACGAAGCAATCTATTTATTATAAGCTGGCGCTTTTCTAAGATACTCTCCCCCGTTAAATAATAGAAAACAACAATAACTGCTCGGGAATTAGTTCTCCTTTCCTCCCTCACCAGCCAGCCTTCATCAGCCATATTTGATAGCTCCATATATGTATCAAATACCTTATCACTAAATCCACCTAGGGCTTGGCTGATATTTTTAATCTGCCATTCTTCCCCGTCAAAACGACCAATAACTTCTCCAGGGCAAAAATAACATAAAAGTTTTCCTTTTTTACGCTGCAAAACAACCCCACCTTTCAAAAAGAAAAAGCTGAATAATGCACTTAAAGAAAAGCAGCATTATCCAGCCTAGTATGCCCAGGTAGATAATTCTCCTTTCCAATGGGAGGCCAGCCGGTTTCCCTGCTAACCCTAAACGGCCGGTAAACCCTGGCTAAAGCTTTAGGTTTAAAGGCTCGGAGAAACATTTAAAATTATAAAGCCGCACATAGTGCGGCCAGAGAAGGACATAGTAAATAATCCTACCCTCCTTTCCGCACGGGAGGCTTACCCGTTTCCAGATAAACCCTATCGGCCAAGTGAACCATGGTACTCTCTACCTTAGGTTCAGTGGCTCGGAGGATTAAATTTAGTTCTTAAAATATATATTCAACAACATACCGGAAATTCCTCTGTAACCTTTTGATATTTCTGATATATTATTGATTTCTGCCCAATTAAGAAGTATAAGGCTGAATACCTATGCTGGAATAATCTTTGTTAACTTGTTTAAGGTCTTTAATCGATATTTTCCCTTCGACCAACCAATCAAATTTAAGCAGCCGTAGTCCTGGCTAATGCTAAAAATGTTATCTATGGGTACACCTAGGATGTGACATATAATTACACGGTTAACCCCTGCATGTCCTGTAATTAGGATATTACCATCGGTATTTTCCATGATATATTGAAATTTATTTAATACCCTTTCAGATAATTGTCTAAAGTTCTCTCCTCCTGGAGGACGGAAGTTTGCTATATCCTTACCCCTTTGTATAAATTCCTTTGGAAACTTGCGGCGTATTTCTTCAAAATATAGCCCTTCCCATTCACCAAGGGATATTTCCTTCAACTCCTGATGAAGAATAGGTGTAAGGTTATGTTTATCAGCAATTATCTCTGCCGTTTGACGAGCGCGACGTAAATCACTGGAACAGATATGATTAAAACGGATACAGCTTAGCTCTTCCCTTAATCGGTTCGCTTGCATAACTCCTTCTTGGCTGATAGGTAAATCAATCTGACCTATAAATCTTTTGCCGCCTTTTGACTCTATCGCCCCATGTCGGATTAAATAAATATATCTTTGTTCCATTTAAAAACCCCTCAAAACTTATAAAATTATTTTTTCTAATGGAAGAGAAATGGCTTTTTCTATCTCACGCTTAATATTTTCTGCTTGGCTCAACCTTCTTGTGACTGCTTCTAAGGCGAGTGGTTCTGAGGCATACTTATGACTAGTCTCCCTAAGTCTTTGCTCTAAGGATATAATTTTATCATCTTTAACCAATTTATCAGCTAGGTATACAATTGAAGCTTCACTAAAGACCCGCTCGCTATTTACAGGTAGATCCATATGAATGGCAACAATCTCCGCAACCTCCGGGTAGCCTAACCTCCTCAAGCGCTCTGCCCCAACCTGGGCATGATTTTTTTCACCCCTTGCTAGATCGTGTAATAGGGCAGCAGACAAGACTAGCCCATGATTAAGGGTGTAGCCTGCCCCTGCTAAAGAATTTGCTATCCTTTCTGCCACCTGGGCAACGGTTTGGCAATGGCGTAGTACCTGCTCAGGAACCTCCCAATTATCAAGTAGCCTATGGCACTCATGTACAGACGGGATAACATAGCCGCTGACACTTTCACGGACCCTTTGATAGTCCAGAGGTGTATCCATATCTTGAAGAACCCCCTGGTCTTCCACCTCAATATCCAACACATCTGCCTCATATTCTTGCAGCAAAGACCTCAGCCCCCCTTCTTTGTCCCAGGATAGTATAGTGTCTTTATAAGCAGTTGAGATAAGTGGCGGGTGTCCACGCTCACCATTTAAACATGGGTATATAATTCCGGCAGAATTGCCGCGGTAAGCTGCTATAAGGGCTGTAATAGTTTTAGGGAGAACCAGGGGTATATCCCCTGGTAGAAAAAAGAAAGCTTCAATGGACGGTTCAATTATCCTTATCCCGGCCTTAACTGACGAGAACATTCCTTCGTAGTAATTGTTATTAGCAACAATATTAACTTTTAAAGGCTTTAGAATTGGCAGAAGTTCATTGGACTTATATCCAACCACTACATTTATGTTATTTATGCCGGCTGACTCAAACATCCTCACAGACTTTTCAATTACCGAAGTATTGCCTAGAGGTAATAGTGGCTTAAAAGACCCCATGCGCGAAGAAAACCCTGCTGCTAAAATGATGGCCGCAATGTTTTCTGTGTTTTTCATTAGCTTAGACCCGCACGAATTTTGATTAATTCTGCTGCAATGCTTACTGCAATTTCTTCCGGGGTCTCGGCAGCAATTTCTAAGCCTATTGGGCAGTAGACCCTTTTAAGATCCTGCTCAGTAAAGCCTTCCGACAGAAGGGAACGATAAAGGGTATCCCTCTTCCTCACACTACCAATCATACCGATGTAGCTGGCATTTGTCTTGAGGGCCTGGGCAAGGACAGTCTTGTCATGGGCATGGCCTCTGGTGACAATTACCAAATAGCTGTCCGGGTCAAATTTAAAGTCAGCAAATGCCTGTCCAAAGCTTTCTACAACCAGCACCTCGTCGGCTGTAGCAAAACGTTCGCGATTAGCAAATTCCCTTCGATCATCTATTACAACCGTTCTAAAATCTATCAAACCTGTCAATAAACCCAGTTTTTGAGATACATGACCTGCTCCGAAAATATATACCGTGCCATAGGTACTGATTGGTTCCACCAGGAATCGTTGATTATCAAAGGTCAATACCTGGGGGTATCTGCCCTTGGCCTGACCAGCAAATGATTCTAACAACTCATCTGGCCAAGAATATTCACTGCCATGGAAGGATCCGTCACTTTGAACTAAAAAGGATTGATTATTTTCCCATAAATAATTGGAGATAGGGGTTACCAAAACAGCTTTTTTCCTCTGTTCTATAGTGCTTATAATATTTCGATAGACATTAAGGAGAGTATTATTTGTGGCATCCATATATTCTATTAGCACTTCCAATCGTCCACCACAGATCATATCCATTTGGCCACCCTTACTGCCAGTAAGGTCATATTCTTTAATTAAAGCTCCTTTATTCTCGAAAAGTCCGGCAGCCAATTCTTGTACCATAGCCTCCACCTGACCTCCACCTATGGTGCCAAGGATAGTTTTGTCTTTTAATATTAGCATTTTCGCCCCCGCAGTACGTGGGGCAGACCCGGATTGTGTTAGAATTGTAGCCTGTACGAAGCTATTTCCCTGTTCAAACAACTGCAACATAGAGTGGTACAAATTTTTCATAACATCTCACTCTTTCTTAAGTCTTTAATGGTTCTTTTAGCAGCGGTACTTTTTAATTGTTCCGATAAAATCAAAAGCTTAATACCTAAGCAGCCTTTTTTTTCTGAATGATAAACTGAGGGAATGGTATTTAGATTTCTTCGGATTGCATCAAATATGCTGCCATTTTCCCCGTGGTTCATAAAAATCCCAATGTTTAGAATATCCTTACCATTTTCATTAGATAAGCTGGCTTGATAATTTATTACTCCAGCAACACTAAAAAGAACCTCGTCTAATTCACCTATGGTTAATGGTCCAGCAGGCAGCTGATATACACCCCTAACTCGGCCTTTTACAGGTGATAACCTTCTCAGAATGGAACCGCAATGGCAACGGTCTGGAATAAACCTGGCCAGGTCTCCTGTGCGATATCTTATTAAGGGCATGCCAACTCTGGTTAGGGTAGTAAAAACAACCTCCCCCTCTTCACCGTCTGGAACTGACTCTCCATTAGTCGGGTTTATTATTTCAAAGTAAAGATCCGCTTCCCTCATGTGATAGCCTGCCAAGGCCTGACATTCAACTCCACCACCTAGCCCCATCTCTGTCATGCCGTAGTGGCCATAGACCTGACAACCCCAGCTAAGCTTCAACTGACGGGTGATTGCCTGTGACACATAATCCGTACTTAAAAGAACGCTTTTTAATTGAGGCTGATATTTATTGATAGCCCCTCCCCAGTATCTTGCCAGGGATAGCACCTGGGTAGGTATCCCTACCAGGGCATTGACCTGTTCCTCCTGCATTATTTTCAGAGTCTTTTCCGGATCTTGCACAATTCCGTGGGGAATAGCTTTAACACGAAATCTTTCTAAAGCCCTCGCCAAGAGGTCTCCAACACTGCCAGGAAGCTGCCCTGGCAAGAGAATCAGGACTCTGTCTCCAGGTCCTACCAGGGTTGACATGCCAATGTGGAAAAAATCAATGGTTAGCTCTTGGTCCTCCTTAGTAAAGTACAGTCTTTTTGGCTTCCCGGTGGTTCCTGAGCTTTGAAGGGTAACTACCCTGTTAATGTAATCCTGGGAAACACAAAGGAAATGTAATGGGTTATTTCTGACGTCTTCTGAAGTGGTAAAGGGCAATTGCAGCAGGTCTTCAAGCCTATTGAGCTTATTAGGGTATTTCGAGAGATTTTTACGATAATAGGTGCTGCGGTTAATCGCTAAATCTAGTGTTTCCCTAAGTTTTTTAAGTTGGTAGTCAATAAGGCTTTCCCTGGTTAAGGAGGCTTCCGAAACCCCAAGTCTACCAGCTATCCAGTTTTGCAGCGGTGTCTTTTCCAAGGGCTAGCCTCCTTCACCGATATAAGGGCTGGCCCTTGCTGTTGGTTAGGTTGTAGGCACAGAAGGGTATCAGCCCTCCCTCGGGGGACATGACGTGGATGCAGCAATCCTTCAGCCTCTCTATATCCAGGTTCCAGGCATCCTGAAAGGCCATACCGGAGATACTGAAGGAATGGGTGCGGGTCCTTTCGATAAAGGAGTCCCAAAGGGAAAATGCTCCACCACCAGCACCCAAGGAAACCCCCAACTTTTCTGGTGCAGACCAATATTTAGCTACAAAATTTCTAGCCTTTGCCGCCCCCTCTTCGGCCTTTTCAACCTTTCCACAGCATCCCTCATGTTTTGTCCAGGGTCTTAATTCCCCCTCCGGCATCAGAATAAAATTACCATGAAAAGAGCAAAGGGCATTCTCACAACCCGGTGGCTTAAAGCTCTCCTTATTAATCAGTCCCTTGCTTTGAACTTCTATTTCCCTAATAACCTCCGGTATAGTAATGCGGTCATTATCTGCCGGCGGTTCTGGATAACGACCGAAATAACTTACCGGCTGAAAATGAACTCCCCTCACAGTTGGTAAATAATTAAGGGCTAGGTCAATAATGGCTCCAATATTATGCACGTTTACCCCAGGAACCAGGGTCGGTACCAGTACTACCCCAATATTGTATTCAACACATCTTTCAAGGGCTTTCTTTTTCAGATTTAATAGAGGCCTACCCCTTAATGATTTGTAAATATCATCCTCAGTCCCGTCAAACTGCAGGAAAATAGAAGTTAATCCAGCTATTTTACACTTTTTTACAAAGTCCGGGTCTTCTGCCAATCGAATACCATTGGTGTTCAGTTGAATGAAGTTGAAGCCAAGGGATTTGCCAAGCTTTATTATTTCCGGCAAGTCATCCCTAAGGCTAGGTTCCCCTCCTGAAAGTTGAATATTATAAGGGCCACCGGCCAGCAATACCCTCTCAAACCAACCCTTGATAACCTCAAGGTCCGGGTCAGGAAGCTTTTTGGTTCCGGCATCGGCAAAGCAGAAGGCACAGCCTAAATTGCACCTCTTTGTTATTTCTAATAACACCGTACAACTGTGCTGTCTATGCTCAGAACATAGACCACAATCAAAGGGACACCCCCTTTGCACCTCTGTAAAAGACAGCTTGGGGCGGGAAGGTATCTTAGGCCTTGCCCATCCTTGGTAATCTATTGATTCTGGTGATCCCTTCCAGAGAATAGTTTCAAAGGAGCCATGCTCCGAACATTCTTTAACAAGGAAGACATCTCTTCCCTTAAGCTCCCTGCGGGCAGGAAGCCTTTTCATACATATTGGACAAATGCTTGATGTGTTACTTATTGTCCTATAGTTTTCCTTCATCATATCCGTACCTCGGTAGTATCAATTCCGTAGTTTGCCAATATTTCTTTCACCTTGTCATAGGTTGAACCTACTATATTGCCACAAGTCATAGAAACTATCTTGTATTGTAAATCATCACCTAAAATATCGGCACAGGTAATGCCGCCGTATTCTGTTCCCACCTGTTCTTTAAACCAATCCACCAGTTCGTTAACCATCAAATCAAATTTCTCATGGGGTTGTTCTTCAAGGGTACCCTTACCTGCATATAGCCCCAGCAAGCAAGCAGCACCCGTCAAAGCCCCACAGGTTTGGCCGGAAAACCCCATGCCACCGGCCAGTCCCGACATGGCTCTAATTAGTTCAATATCCTTTTTTCCTTGGGCCTCGAGACCCATTATTAATAGGAGCTGACTGCAGGAGAATCCCTGCTGGGACAATTCAAACATACGGAACATATCCTCGGACAAGCTGCCATCTCCTCTCCAGCAAGCTGTAATCATTCCTTATCCTTATGGGCTATTAACAGGAAGTAGCTGGGCTTTGCCCCTTTGATGATAGCCTGTACCCAATTTACATCAAAATCACCAGATCCGGCTTGCTGCCAAAAATTATTCATTGAACCATAAGACATTATTAATTTGAAAACCAATTCCTTTAAAAGTTCAGAGTGATCCTGCCAATAACTCACCCTAAAGCCAGCCTTGCTAAGCTTAGCTTCCAATTCCAAACGAGTCCTGGCACCGGTGAGACAGCTGGCCAGGGGTAGTTTATGAAGCTCAGAGACAAAATCCTGGTTCCGAACATAAATATCAGTCACCACCAAGCAACCTTTTTTCTTTAAAACCCGGTGGCATTCTTGTAAAGCCAAATCAGGATTTTCCATTACCGACAGGGTACATTCTGCAAAAATGCAATCCATAACACCCTGTTCGAAGGGTAAAGCTTCCCCCGCGGCCTGTAATATAGGCAGGTTCTCTGTTCTTTGTCGACCCTTAGCTAATAGAATCTCAGATGGATCTACACCCACTGCATTATAGTTATATTTTGTTATCAGGTATTCGACAGTCGCTCCTGTCCCACAGCCAATATCTAGAATATTGACCCCTTGTGGCAATGCACATAGGTTTAAAGCCTGATCTGTCAGCCTAAAACCCCCTGGTCGGATACTGTCACCCGTTACTTGTCTGATGGCATTGCCTTCATATAATTTGCATGTTTTATTTGAGGACATATTTTCACCCGTCAAAGACATTATTTATCTTCCAAAGCCTTCTCAACCTCCAGCATCTTGCCGATAGCTAATTCTTCCGGAATGTACACTAATCCGCATTTAGGACATTTGAGCAATTCAATGGGAAATTTATTATTTAAATAAAAAACCTCAACCTTTCCCAGTTCCATAGGTATTTGACATTTCATACAAGCTATAGACTTAGCTTCTTTCTTGTCCTGTCCTTGGCTCATGAATTCACATCCTCATTAATTTCCATTCGATGAGAATAGGTGTTAAAAATCATATATCCCTCCGGCTGGGGCAGGTACTCAACCCAATAAGTTACACTTATTGGTCTATGGTAAGCCAGGTAATGACCATTTTCCTTGATTTGCATTTTTGTGCCGGTATTTTCGGCAAAATGAATAACCTTTTGTATGTCTTCAGTAAGAATCAGGCGATCCTCCATAAGCTGGCTTACTGATTCAGGGATGATTAGCTGTATACTTTCAAAGGCTTCCTTTTCTTCCAAAGTCTTCTCCCCCCAAACCTCCTTAAGTATTTTATTCTTCAGTCTGACCCTGTTTTCGCGTCGCTGGGAATAGCCGGGACCCCTTTTTGCCGGGGCGTGGGGATCTGCCTGGCCGTAAATAACATCAAGGAGATGATAGGTCTTTTTACCATGGGCAGCAAAATTATCCCGACAGATGGCACAGTAAGCAACATAGTCCACTGGACTTTCACTAATACGCCGCTTAACCACCTGATCTGCTAATCCTTTGTTGGCAAACTGCATCATTCCACCGTAACCACAGCATTGGGTCTTGTCCTGACTGGTGGGCAGTTCTTCAAGCTGACAGCCAATTTGGCCAATTATTTTTCTAACAACCCCATGTATATGTCCCTCATCCCTACTGGTACAGGCATCATGAACAGCAACAATAAAGGGTCTTTGCATATCGTCAACCTTGGGCAAACCATATTCCAAATACACTTCCCATAGGGATACCAGTTCAATCTCGGGCAGGTATTTCTTAAAGGTTTGATGGCAAGTGGAACAGGCCAAAATCATCCTTGGTTTTCCTAGGCTCCCCCACTGCTCTTTGATCTGCTGCAATTCCGAAAAAAACAAATCCATTTGTCCTGACCATTCAGCAGGCGCACCACAACATCTCATCATCAGCCCTACACCCCCAGAAAGTTTCTGGGTTAAATAGGTATATGCCCTTTGTACATGTTCGGGAGCGGAAGCAGTTAGCTGGCAACCGGGATAAAAGGCATGGCTACTTGCATTACAGCCAGGCTGATGAAGGGTTAAGACACATTGTTCTCCATTGCTGAATTTCATATCTCTAATTGGAAAATCATGGGCCGATGGAGGCATTTTACCCTTCTTGACCATCTCCATACGGACCTCTTGACAAAGTTCACCCAGGTTTAGGCCCTCCGGGCAAACCTTCTGGCAAAGTCCACAAAGGCTGCAGGAATTAATCAGGATATTTGCCTCGTGCCTACCCTTAATCATTTTTAAATTATGGTTGATTTGCCTTATAAATTTTTTTGGATACCCCTTAAAGTGGGTCATGTACTGGCATACCTTAACACATTCTAAACACTGACAATCCAAACATCTGCCAGCCTCCTGCATGGCTTCATGCTTGCTATAAAAACTCCTGCTGTTTCCCATTGGTACAGGTGGAACAGGTTTTACTCCCTGTGTACTGGTAAAAAGACGTGTTGGGTATGAACCTTCATTCTCACGGACAGCACTTAGAGAAACGCCCTGAAGGTAGCGGTCAATGGATATAGCCGCCCTTCTGCCATCGGAAAGGGATGTAATGGGCGAGTAGCTATACTCCCTTAGCAGGGTACCACCGGCAAAGACACCCTTCTGCCCGGTTTCATAGGTAACGGGATCTACCTTCAACTTCCCCTGTAAATCAAGGGGCAGCTCAAATTCATTAACCATCCTTCCGGTTCCCAGATAAATAGCACTAAATTCTTTATAGATTGATTTTAAAGAAATGTCTAATCCTACACTGGTATTTAGTTTAATAATCACTTCAAGTTGCTTTATTACTGCCAATTCTTCATCTATTATTTGTGGTGGTAAATCTACCTCGGGTATGGTTCGTATTCTTCCACCCAACCAGTTCCCCGACTCAAAGAGGGTAATCTGATACCCTTTTTTTGCAAGCTCATAGGCAGCCGTTAGACCACTTAAGCCACTGCCTACAACCGCCACTCTTTCTTTCTTACTTTTTGGGGTTGAGATTTTAGGCGGATCAGCTTGAACCTGTAAAACACAGGCCTTCTCTAAGGCAGCTATGGACACGGCTCCTCCCACCTCCTGCCGTTTACAGGCCAGTTGGCAGGGATGATCACAGATACGACCAATAATGGCTGGAAAGGGAATAGACTTTCTATATATTTTTAATGCTTCAGCTAAGCGACCGGCCTTGATTTCTCGTATGAAACCCCTTACATCCATGTGAGCGGGACATGAGGTGGTGCACCCTGGTGGCTGCTCCTGAATACATTTCTCTTCAAATTCAAATATTCGTTTATGGTCCATGTTATCCACCCTTCAAACCTAAAACGAACTAAAAGCGCGAGACTGTTTAGTTCGTTTTAGGCAAGCCGTTATATCAGAAATTCAAATGTATTATTTTAGAATTCAGGGTTTTTTATGGGACGTTTAACAACAGGTATTTCTTTACCTTGGAGACCAGCCAGTACTTTTTCCGGTAGGGCTGGAAGTTGAGTAATACGTACGCCGCAAGCATTGTAGATGGCGTTGCAGATGGCTGCATGGGGAGCAGTCAAGGGCAGTTCTCCTACACCAGATGCACCGTGGGGGCCAAATTTACGTGGGAAATTCACATAAATTATATCCAGGTTATCCGGAACATCCTTGATATATGGGATGCCGCAAGCTGCCATGCTGGTATGCTTCTTCAAGTCCTCGAAGTCTTCGGTAAGTGCCAAGCCTATACCTTGGGCTAAGCCGCCGTAAATTTGACCGTCGAGAACGGTTTGGTTAATAATTTCTCCCACATCAGCAGCTAGAGTCATATTTACAACTTGAACCTTGCCGGTCTTAGTATCCACTTCAACTTCAGCCAGGAAGATACCATACATATATGTGGCAAAGGGTTTACCTTGACCCTTTTCATCGCAAGCAGTGCAGTTATCTGCAGCTGTACTCCACTGACCAACATATTTTAACGGAATACCCTTAGCCACTGCCTCGTCATAGGTCAGATAGGTGCCGTCATCCTTCTTCAGTGCGTTCACCAATTGCTCGCAACCGTTAACGGCAGAATTACCAACAACAAGCTGAGAACGGCTACCGCCAGCAGGACCACCAGCAGGAGCTAAATTCATATCGTTCATAACCAATTTAATTTGATCCGGTTTAATACCCATAGGACGTAATGCTTCATGGGAGGTAGCCAGTAGACCCATGTCCGCACCCTGACCATGGTCTTGCCAGTTTGTGCTTACCTGAACCCTGCCGTCTGCCAGTAGTTCAACCCAAACTTCAGCACCATCAACACCATCCAGTCCACAACCATAGGCACCCACGGATACACCTACGCCCCGCATTTTTTCCGGAGTTGAGAGCTTTTTAGCATTTTCTAAAGCTGCCTGGTATTTGGGACGAATAGCATCAATTAAGGCAGTCATGGAATATACCTCTGGCTCATGGCCTGAGGGATTGGTATCTCCGGGGCGATAAGCGTTAATATAGCGCAGTTCCAGCGGATCCATGCCTAACTTCTCGGCTAAAACATCCATTAAAGTCTCGGAGGCAAAGAAGCTCTGGGGTGAACCATAGGCCCGGAAGGCGGAACCCCAACCATGGTTGGTGCAAACTGTGTAGCCGACACCCTTAATATTGGGAATACCATAGCCGGCACCGATAAATTGAGCGCCACGCAGGGTAAGCAGGTCACCGAATTCAGAGTAAGGACCGTGATCCACTGCCCAGTTGCTTTCCATGGCAATAATTTTACCGTCTTTGTTAGCGCCGTATTTTAAATCAACAAAGAAGGGAGACCTTTTGCCGGTGTAAGTAATCTGCTGATAGTAACTGAAATTCAGGAAGCAAGGCTTGCCTGTAGCCATGGTGGCAGCGCCAACCAGGGCTTCAATGGTGGGGCTAAA
Source organism: Desulforamulus aquiferis (assembly GCF_030577015.1). Lineage (NCBI taxonomy): Bacteria > Bacillati > Bacillota > Clostridia > Eubacteriales > Peptococcaceae > Desulforamulus > Desulforamulus aquiferis. Next base: position 47,358 of record NZ_JARPTC010000014.1, read on the forward strand.
CTTGTAGCCAAAGGTTCCACCCACACCAGGGAACTGGGATAGGAATAGGTTTTTGCCAGGCTCAAGTCCAAGACCTTCCCCAATCATAAGGGCATGCAGGTCTAGACCAATACTCTTGGATAAAATTTGTAAGTTTCCATTGGCATCATAGTAAGCAGCTGCCACGTCTGGCTCAATTGGTAGGTGGGGTTGACGTCCCACGAATAAATCTTCCATGGCTACAACAACATCTGCTTTTTCCATTAAAGGAGCAGTATCTTCACCCTTTTCGATGGGCTGCTTATAATATACATTGGGGGTTCCGGGATGAATTTCGATGGCATCAGGCTCCATGGCAGCAGGTGCACCCATATAAGCGGGCAGGATTTCCAGCTCAACCTTAACCTTTTCCACAGCAGCCTGGGCATTTGCTTCAGTATCGGCACATACGATGGCAATGGCATCGCCGAACTGGAATACCTTTTCGTCGCACAAAATGGGACGGTCGAAGCTATCACCCTTGTTGCTTGGGAAGTTTAAGCCATTGATTCGGTTTTTGCCTTTAATGTCTTTATGAGTAACAACCTTGTATACACCTGGCATATTTTCAGCTTCAGAGGTGTCGATGGACTGTATTTTGGCATGAGAAACCTGTGCCTGAACCAGTTTTAATTGCAGGGTGCCAGCGGGCATCTCCAGACCAAAATCAGAGCCATATTCAATGGTGCCTGTAACTTTACCAATGCCGGAGGGACGTGGATAGTCTGTACCAAGGATCTTCCCATCAGCTGGCATTTGGAAGCTTAAATCTTCCACAGTAATCTCGCCGCGCATTAATTGGGCAGCAGCCATTACAGCATCTACGATGGGCTTGTATCCCGTGCAGCGGCAAACGTTTTTGTGCTTCTGGAACCAGGCCCGTACGTCTTCACGGGTGGGGTTTGGATTTTCATCTAAGAGAGCTTTAGCCGATACAATAAAACCGGGTGAGCAAAAACCACACTGGGCTGCTCCGTATTTAACCCAGGCCATTTGTAAAGCGTGCAGGTTGGTGGGAGTACCAATTCCCTCAATGGTAGTAATTATTGAATCGTCGGGTAAGCGCTTCATCTTATAGGCGCAAGACAGGGTAACCTTGCCGTTTAAAATTACAGAGCAAGCACCACACTGGGCTTTACCGCAACCGACTTTGGTTCCGGTGAGATGTAGCTGTCCCCTCAGGACATCTACCAGCATGGCTTCCGGATCGGCAACCACAATTGAATTGACTCCGTTAATATTAAGCTTCTTTTTTATCAACTCGTACACTCCTTTTTGTTTTTATTTAAGGCTTTGAGCCTCAAATTTTTTTAAATACTTTTACCAAAACCACAGTCAGGATATCTGCATTCCTTACAGTTAACACAGAGTCCACCGTGACCTAGGGCCACGATATCCTTACGGGTTATTTCCTCACCGGCGAGAATCCGTGGGACCACCAGGTCAAAAATGCTGCTGCGGCTGTACATTACACAGCCAGGCAGACCTAAGACAGGAACATTTCCTATATAGGCCACCATAAACATAGCCCCTGGTAATGTTGGTGCACCATAGGTTACAATGCGTCCTCCTGCCGCCCTGATACCGGCAGGAGTCAAATCATCGGGATCCACTGACATGCCTCCGGTAACTGTAATCATCTCAGCCCCCTCTCGAAGTAATTGGTTGATTGCATCAACAATCATATCTGTGCTGTCAGACACAAAAATTTGTTTGAAGACATAACTCCCCCAGGTTTCCATCTTTTTTGTGACTACAGGTCCGAATTTATCCTCTATGCGTCCGTGATAGACTTCACTTCCTGTTGTTACAACACCTACTTTAAAAGCTTTAAAGGGCTTAACTTCTAACAGAGGGTAGTTCATTCGACATATTGCTTCAATATTGCGAATTTTGTCGTCCTTAATAACTAAGGGGATGATTCTAGTTCCTGCCAGAATCTTATCCTTCTCAACTATTTGGTTAGTATGAATGGTTGCAAACATTACCTCTTCAAGCTCGTTAATACTATAAAGGGCCTCTGTGTTTACTTTAAGCAATCCCTTTTCCTTGGCCACTAGATTTACCTTGCCCTCCTTTGGTTCAGTAAGGGCTATACCACCTCCAGCAGCCGACCTGGCAATCCTTAGAGCTGCATCATCCTCGTGGATAAGCTCATTATTTATCTCCCATACATATAAGTTTTGTTTACCTATATCTAATAGCTTGGGAATGTCTTCAAAGGTTACTATATGTCCCTTCTTGAATGCCCGACCCTTAAATTTACCCGGGATAATTTGTGTAATATCATGGCAAAGGACCATTCCCACCGCTTCTTGAACCGATACCATTTTCATAAACCCATCTCCCTTGTGTTAGGTCAAAATAAAAATACCAGGGTGCTGTGGATGGATAAACAGCACCCTGGTATTTTCACTGCCAAGGTTAATTACTGTACTCCTTTCCACAGGGGAGGCTTACCAATTTCTCAGTAAACCCTAACGGCCGGGAGATCTTAGCTGCAGCCTTAGATCTAGCGGCTCGGAGACAAAATATTAAGTTATATGCAACGCTTAACTAACTAAGTCTAATTTTTTAGCCAAGGAGGACACCCTCTCGTTCTCTATACCATAAATGACAATGACGGTCTCTTCAACTTCGATTTTCATTTTTATCGTAGTGCTTTTACCATCAAGTCCCATGTAATACAATAGATTATTATAATTATTCCGGTTTGTTTTTACTATTAAATTCCCGTCTTGGTTCAGCCCATACTCAAAGAAGTAAAGCTTGCAATTATAGTTGTTTTTAAATAATACCTTTTGTTTATCGGTAAATTGTTGCAACTCAACTCCTTCAAGCTGTTTTGCTAATATTTCAACTATTTCTAGCATTATTAAATACCCCCATATTAAACTTGATGACCTTGGCAACTGTCAGTCTGAGAATGAGTTAGACTTGCTAAACGAATAGCTGCCAGCATCCCAGGTTTTAGTAAATAGCCCTTACTACTTTCTCCGAGGAAGCAATATTTATTACTTGAGTGCTCTCGTATAAGCCTTCCAATTTGCCAGGTAGCTACCCCCTCGACTTCTATAAAGAGCTCAATTGGATAGCCTTCCTTCAAATCAATATTAACACCATCTATCCGGTACAAACCATTTTGGGCCAGATAAATTTTTCCTTCTATTCGTTTCTTAGATAGATAACTAACATCTTTATGAAGAATATTTATGTCGTCATAATAGCTTTCACTGAGGTTGACTAACCTGTCCAATTCAACCTGCTCCATCCCCTCCGCTTGCCCTCTAAAATTCCTTAACTCTAAAATTCTTTCCATACTAGCCTTAACCTTTTCCAGGTAACTTGCTAAGCTATTAGCCTCAGCATCCAACAAGTCTTTTACTTTAGCCATTTTATCACCTCAGCTTTGTTCATGAAAAAAATAAAGCCAGGATCTCTGCTAAGAAGCAGGCAGATCCTGGCATTTTTGGCCAAGTATTACCGTACTCCTTTCCACAGGGGAGGCTTACCAATTTCTCAGTAAACCCTAACGGCCGCAAGATCATAGCTATTGCCTTAGAGCAAACGGCTCGGAGTTATTTTGAATTAAGAAATATAATTGCAATAATCGTACCAAGGAAAAATGTTCATATTTATTACAATTATGATTCTATTTCTAGACAGTTGTTCCATTATGGAATTTATCTTGTTCCAAAAAGAGAAATTTGTTAGAAATTTTAGTAATCATTCAATTTAGGTGGTAATATATCCATTCTTAAATAAAAAGCATATTTTTATACTATACAGTTTTATTCTATGAGCGCAGTTAAATTCCTCTCTCCTAGTTAATACTTTGGGGAAAGTTAAAAACATTTAGTGGGTCATATATAGCTTTTATATAGTTAAGGATATTTGCATTTTTACCAAAGTAAGCTTCTTCATAATTTTTTAGAGGACTGAAAGGAAAATTTATATATGAACCAGTGGTGATCCCTTTGAGAAAATCAAATTTATCTTGCACCCATAGTATATTTTCCGGTTTGAATGCCGGCTCTTCCCATACAGACTGAATTCCCAATATATACTTTGCGTCTCTGTAGTAAAAGGCTGTATATTACCATTATTATTTTTTTAAATTTATTAAAAAATAATAATACTTTTATTTGCACACTACTGAATTGGTCTTAAAAAAGATTACTAAATGTAACATTGAAATTTAATTTACCATATAATGTATTATTCTAAAGCAAAGGGGGATTTACACATGGGATACTCCTGTGGCGGCTCAGGATACGGAGGGTTTTATGATCCTGCATTTCTTATCTTTCTGATCCTTATTTTGTTACTCCTAAGTACACCCGTTGGTTACTATGGTGCTAGTTAATAATATTTCAAACTGCCGGCTGACCAAAAATAACTAACCACATATATAGTGGCTAGTTATTTTTTTATACTTGTAACAACTAATTCATATTTCCATACAATGTACTATCTACTAGCAAAGGGGGATTATAAATGGGTTTTTCATACGGTGGCGGAGGATGCGGAGGATCTTATGATCCTGCATTTCTTATCTTTCTAATCCTTATTCTGTTACTTCTAAGCACTCCATCAAGACCTTGTACTAGGGGTGAATAATCAGCTTTTTAATAGGAATATAGCTAACCATATTTGAAGTATGGTTAGCTATTTCTATGTCTATGGGCTATTATCTTCAAAAACTTTGCAAAATTAACTCATTGGCATTATTTTTGTCTGATATGAAGTATTTATGATATAATTAGAAATTGTTGGCTTCAACTAAATATTTCATGAAAGTTGGTATTTAATGCTTAGTACACAAGGATTATCCCTTCGTTTTGGAAAACGGGCCCTCTTTGAAGATGTTAATATTAAATTTACACCTGGAAACTGTTACGGACTCATCGGTGCCAATGGAGCAGGTAAATCAACATTTCTAAAGATATTGGCGGGGGAAATAGAACCCAGCTCAGGCTCAGTAATTATTACTCCCGGGGAACGCATAGCAGTTCTAAAGCAGGATCATTTTGAATTTGATGAGTATGAAACCTTAAAGGTTGTTATTATGGGACATGCCCGGCTTTATTCTATAATGGAAGAAAAGGATACCCTTTATGCAAAGCCCGACTTTTCAGAAGAAGATGGCATCAGAGCCTCTGAATTGGAATGTGAATTTGCGGAGCTAAACGGCTGGGATGCAGAAACCGAAGCCGCCCGTTTATTAAACGGTCTGGGCATTAACGAAGAACTTCATTATAAGACCATGAAGGAATTGAGCGGGGTTGAAAAACTAAAAGTCTTGCTGGCCAGGGCCTTATTTGGCAATCCGGATATACTATTGTTAGATGAACCAACCAACCACCTTGATCTGGAAGCCATTTCCTGGCTGGAAAATTTCCTTTATGAATTTAAAAATACTATTATCGTTGTTTCCCACGACCGTTACTTCCTAAACAAGGTTTGTACCCATATTGCAGATATTGATTTTGGCAATATTCAATTGTATGTAGGTAATTATGATTTTTGGCTTGAATCAAGTCAGTTGGCCCTGCAATTAGCCAAGGATGCCAACAAGAAAAAAGAGGAAAAAATCAAGGACCTGCAACAATTTATTGAGAGATTTAGCTCTAACGCTTCCAAGGCCAAACAGGCTACTTCAAGGAAAAGACAATTGGAAAAGTTAACCCTAGAGGATATCAAGCCTTCTTCCCGCAAATATCCCTATATTGATTTTAAGCCGGATCGGGAGGCCGGTGACCAAATCCTTAATATAGAGAGTTTAAGTGTTACAATAGATGGCGAAAAAATATTAAAGGACGTAAGCCTTACTGTAAATAAAGGTGATAAGATTGCCTTTGTGGGTCCCAATGGCCCGGCAAAAACGACACTTTTTCAGGTATTAATGGGCGAAATAACTGCAGATAGTGATAATTGCTTTAAGTGGGGCATATCCACTACCCAGGCTTACTTCCCAAAGGATAACACTGGTTATTTCAATACTGATTTAAATCTGGTTGACTGGCTTCGTCAATTTTCCAGGGACCAGGAAGAGACCTTCGTGAGGGGCTTTTTAGGCAGAATGCTTTTTTCGGGAGAAGAAACTCAGAAAAGTGCTAGGTTACTCTCCGGTGGGGAGAAGGTACGCTGTATGCTGGCAAGAATGATGCTAAGCGGAGCAAATGTGTTATTATTTGACGAGCCTACCAACCACCTGGATTTGGAGTCTATCACTGCCCTTAATAATGGTTTGATTAAGTCCGACAATACAATCCTTTTTGTATCCCAAGATCATCAGTTTGTACAGACCATAGCAAACCGAATTATAGAGATTACACCAAAGGGTCTTATAGATCGCGAAATGTCCTATGATGAATATCTAGAAAATGAAGACGTTAAAAAACAGCAACTTACTTTCTATGAAAACTAATACGAATAAATGGAAGGGTTTATGCCTATTAGGCCTTACCCTTCCATTTATTGTTCTAATGGGCTAAGAAAATTATACCAAACAGCATGGATGAGACAATTAAAATAATAGGGTGAATGTCCAGCCAAAATATGGCTAACAGGGTAATGGCCAAAATAATCCAAGTGACTGGGATAGGAAAAGAGTTGAATCCCATATCCCAAACTGTTTGTATAAGTAGTGCAACCACCACGGGACGAACTGCCTTTAGTGCACCAACCATTTGTGGAGCATCCTTATACTTGAAATATAGACTTGCCAGACCAACCATAGCCAGGGCCGTTGGTAGCACTGTTCCTATTATTGCAGAGGTGGCACCTGCAATTCCGGCAATTTTATAACCCACGTAGGCTGACATTTTAGTGGCTATGGGACCAGGCAAAGCATTTCCCATGGCCAGTGAGTCCGTAAACTCTTCAATTGTCAGCCATTTATAATTATCAACCACCTCATGTCGAATTAAGGGTATTACAGAGGGGCCACCTCCAAAGCCAAAGATATTAGCCTTGGCAAAGGCGACAAATAACTGCCACAGTGCTATATAGAGAGGTACAGCTACTGCCGCTGCAGCAACGGCTGCCTGAGCTTTTTCTTTAGTAGGAGCTCCGATATCCATTGGTTTAGAATCCATTAAAAGCACACCTTTCTTATTGGTATACGGTATACCAATGTTGGGTAATTTAAATTACGTTATAAACAGCCTTTAAAGTTTACTTTTTTGAATTGCAATTTCATTGAAATAAGCTCGTCTAGAGTTATCTATATGCTCCCTGGCAATCCTTTCAGCTAAGGCTCCATCTCTAATTTTAATGGCTTCTACCAACTGGCGATGCTCCCTTGTAGCTTCCTCAACACGACCTGGATGGCAGTAACCAACCCTGGTATACCTGGTGATATGATCTACTAAGGTTGTAATCATACCGTATAAACGATTGCTATCTGCAGCCCGGTAAATTAAATCATTATAATCCTGATGAATTTTTTCAAGTTTTTCAAAGTATTTATCCTTTGACAGCTCCTCAATTGCTTCAATATATTTGATTAGTTGTTGTAGCTGGACTTCAGTTATTTTTTCAGCTGCCATGCGTGCAGCTAAACCTTCCAGTACAGCCCTGATTCTATATATATCTAATACTTCGGAATCTGTTACTTGGGATACCACACAACCTACCCTGGGGAGATGGGCCACTAAACCCTCTAACTCTAACATACGTATAGCTTCCCTTACCGGTGTTCTGCTCACCCCAAGCTGCTCGGCCAACTTACGCTCCACCAAACGATCCCCAGGCTTTAGCAGACCTTTTATCATTGCCTGGCGTAATCGCTCATATACCTTTTCCCTTATCTGAGGATAGGGCTCATTTTCAATGGGCTGTAGACAGTTTTCTACCATATTTTCACTCCCTTTATGGTGTACTGGTATACCAGTATATTCGATGGCCTATGTAATATTCCTTCATAAAATAAATATTTTTTATTGGGTGGAGCTTAGCTTGTTGTTCACTAGTGTATATTATTATAATTAAAACTGCTAGATCCCTTCTGAATCTAGCAGCTTATTATTTGATCTGTTTCTTTGCTAGCAATATTGTAGTTCTTTCTTTTCCCCATCAACAAAGTTAAATACCTCATCTAATTCCTCAGCTGTAAAATCCCAGGCAACATTATGGGGCGGCACAGGCTCTTCAAAGAATTCTGGCAGCCTGTCAGCGGCCTTGTTGATACCAGCTGCTTCATTAAATTTTCGTTCAACACCCAGGACATATTTGCCCAATTCTATTATGTCATCCTCTGTGGTGTTGGGACCTATTCTAGCGTCAATAAGATCTATCATGGCCTGATAGACCTCTGGCTTATCTAATAGGCTAAAGGCTACAAAAAGGCATAGGCCAGCGCTGTCTATAGCTGCTGTGGCGATTTGCAAATCCCTGGATAGTTTAATGTTTCCCTCTTTAACCAAAGGATCAATATGGCCGCCAACCTTTAAGACATTATGGGTAACGGAGTAACCGGCTGTATGGTCAGCACCCATGGGTGTAGTTGCATAGGTTACCCCGATCCCCTTTACAGCCCTTGGATCGTAGGCTGGGATGGCCTGGTTTTTTACAACTGCTACCCTATCAACACCGAAGGCTTTGCCGGTAAAGGCAGCTCCGTTGCCAATAATTCGCCCAAGATAGCTTCCCTTTCCGATTTCCCTAAGCAGTCCCAACATTCCCTGCCCATCTCCAAAGGGTATGATGCCACCTTCCATAGCTGTTGAAATGGCAACCGCTGTTTCTATGGTATCAATCCCGATATCATCACAGATACGATCGGCCTGGGCGATAATATCTAAATCATCCACCATACATACCGCGCCAAAGCCCCATATCGTTTCATACTCAAAGCCGGCAGTAACAAAATTACCATCTTTGTCATTATAAACCTGGGAACAGCTGATTACGCAGCCTGCATGGCAATTATGGGTAGGCTTGCCCTTACGGTCCACTATATACTCATACATCGTCTCCCCACTGATCTTGTTAGCACCTTCAAAACGACCCATTCTGAAGTTTTTAGTGGGCAACCCGCCGGCCTCATTAAGTATGTTTACCAAAACGTTAGTACCATAGGTTGGCAGTCCTTGTCCTGTTACAGGATGTTCCTTTAAACCTTTAGCAAATATTCGGGCTGCATCCATGAATTTGTTTTTATCGGTAATAGGCACACCTGGCCCGCCTTGATCATCTATGGTGATATACTTTATTTTTTTAGAGCTCATAACCGCTCCAAGCCCACCTCGTCCTGCACTGCGGATATAGCCATGGTAATCTTTGATTGAAATATTGGCGGCAGACATTTTGTATTCGCCCGCTTGTCCAATTGTGATAACACCTATTCTATCACCAAACTTTTTTGACAACTTATCTATAACCTCATAATTTCCTTTACCTACAAGCTCTGTTTCTTCCTGAATTTTTACTCCACTAATATCAACATGCAGGCTGTAAAATGTATTATCTTCAGGCTTTCCTTCAATTATAAGAGCTTTAATTCCTAGCTTGGCAAGTTTCTGGGCGGCTGATCCACCAGAATTACTCTCCTTTATTCCTCCTGTTAATGGACTCTTAGAACCCACAGACATACGTCCAGAGTTTGCTGCAGCTGTACCGGTTAACAAACCTGGAGCAAATACTAACTTATTTTTCTTTCCTAAGGGGTGGCAGGTTGGTTCTACTTCCTCAGCTATTATAGTTGAGGTTAAAGCCCTCCCACCCAGCTTATGCCATTTTTCAGGAACACCTTCACTGGTCACTGTTAATTTAGTCATATTAACCCGGTAAATCTTCATACACATCACCTTTTTTCTAATTTTTCTTATTATTTGTATCTATGCACCCTTTATTCTAGGTAATCTCCTTATAGTAGTTTATTAAAAATTAAAGTAGGCCTTAGGCAGTATATTACTAATGCCTAAGGCCTACTTTAATTTACTCATGCCGATAATCCAGGATTTTTTGTGATAATCCTTGTAAATACCTTTACCATATACTCATCAAATTGACTTCCTGCATGCCTTTGCAATTCAACCAGTGCCTGTTCCATAGGCATTCCTTTCCGGTAAGAACGATCTGAAGTCATAGCATCCCAGGCATCCGCAACTGAAACAATACGAGCTTCAAAGGGAATATTTTCACCCATTATACCAGTGGGATAACCCTTACCATCCATTCTTTCATGGTGATAGTGTATGATCGAGCTGGTACTCTGTAAAAAATCTACCGGCTGTAATATTGCCAGACCAATGACGGGATGTTTCTTGATCTTTTCATATTCATCCTCTTCCAGTTTACCGTTTTTATTTAAGATCGCTTCCGGGACTCCTATTTTACCGATATCATGCAGTAATGCCCCATATTCAATACTTTGAATTTCCTGATTACTAAGTTTTAGCCCTCTGGCAAGGGAAACAGCCAGCTTTGCCACATTTTTAGAGTGATTGCGGGTGTATTTGTCCTTGGCATCAATTGCTGTAACCAATGCTTCAATGGTTTTTAAAAAAACTTCTTTCTTACCATTTTCTAATTTTAAAAGGGTATTATGCAGTACCAATGCTGCCTGGTTAGCAAAGACAGAAATAGTAGCAATATCCTGGGGTAAGTAATTTGCCAAATGCTCCTGATCCCCAGAATTCTTCCTATGCATTAATACTAAAATTCCTATAGCCTTTCTTTCTACTATCAGTGGTACAGAAATAAAGGATAGTAGCTCAGGATCTGCCTTGAGCATCTCTCGGAAACAGCTACTGGTATTGTTTAATGAAATTACATCCTTTACTGCCCCAGACTTCCTTATAAATTCAGCTTTATCAAGAATGCTCTGAAATTGGCCGTCGCTTAGATCTCCTCGAACCAGCATAATCCTAGCTTCCTTGGTAAAATGATCCGTTAATAATACGCCACCGGCTTCACTCTTTGTAATTTGAATAGCCAAATCTAAAATCGCTGCTAGAGTACTGTCCATGTCATTGTTTTTAATCAGTGTTATTAAGACTTCATTTATAAACTGCATTTCACGAAGCCTTTTTATTAGTTCAGATTTATTGGTGTTGGAGTAAAAACTAGCATTTACTGCATTTAGTATTCCAGTTTGCAAAGACATTTCGGCACCTCTTTTTTCTCATGTGTTGTATTTCCCTTAAAATATTTTGGCTTAACCCACATTAGCTAGTTAAAATATACCAACTTATAGGGTAATGATAATGATAATCTTTATCGCTGTCAAGTTAAATATTTCACACTCCTAACAAAACTAACCCCCTAAATTAATTCTGGAGGGTTAGTTAATGTCGAAGTATTTACTCCGACATTTCAAAATTGAAAGTGGACCTATTATATCATCCTGTATATTTGATTAGTCATCCAACATTATTAAGGTGAATAGACTACAGTTACCTCATTTGAATTTTGGTTCCAGTATACACTGCACCCCATGTTTTCAGCTATGAACCTAATTGGGAGCATAATTCTCCCCGGTTCGACGACAATAGGCTTTACCTTTGTGTTGCTGGAGTCAATTAGCCTAGCTTGGCCATTTACCCTAGCTGTGTTATTTCCGATCCATAGTTCTATTACATTATTCTTCATGGTTATAGTAACCTTTTGCTGAGGATTATCCCAGGCTGCTTTGGCTCCAAAAGCCTCTGCCACATAACGTATAGGTAGGTAAGTTCGGGAGTCTCTAATGATTGGTTCGGTATCCATTGTTTTTTGCTTGCTATTAACATAATATGTGTTTTGACCTATTATCAGGCTGATGATTGTGTCTTGGTCACCAGTGGTGGCATTAGCTTCATTAGAGTAGGGTGACTCACCTGCGTTATTATATGCCCTCACCCTATAGGAGTATTTGATTTTATTAGCTAAGCTGCTATCAGTATAAGCTGTAACATTTGGACCAAGGGTCTTGATTTCCTTATAACCTTCACCCGGTCTTTTTCTCTCAATTTTAAAACCTGTTTCGTTTTTGGAATTATCTAACCAGGTCAGGGTAATTTGCAAAGGCGTCACAGTCTCGGCGGTTAATTTAGACGGTGCGACAGGGATACTACCCATAATGGCGCTTACCTCGTTGGAGAAGGACGAATTAATTTCGGAATTATAAGCCCTTACTCTATAGAAGTGCTTGGTGTTATTGTAAGGCTCAGAATCTATATAAGAGGTAGCATCCTCTTTAACCTTTGCTATTTCCGAATAGCTACTGTCTAAAGTTTTTCTTTCAATAATAAAACCTGTTTCATTTTTTGAATTATCTTTCCAGGTCAGCTTAATCTGTGATGCATCAAGATCAACTTCCGCCCGCAAATTAGTTGGTGCCGTAATTTTAGGCAGTTCGTCCTGTTTTGCCCAGATCGGATTGGTCATAAGACAAAAGGATATTACAACTAGTAATAGGAATGCAATTTTTTTCATCTTAACCCCCCTTTAACAAAAGTTGTAACCTATATAAAAACAAAAAACCTCTCTAAGAAATCGTAATTTCTCAGAAGGTTTCACCCACAGAAGTTCCCTCAGCTTTTTTATAAAAGTTGACTACTCATATCCGTATACCAGGTCAAAGCTTCTTTTCTTTAATAGTTAGACGATTATCAAGCTTTAGAATATCATCCCAAATAGCATTAACAGATTTGTTTAATTGCGTAACGTCCTTCTGTAGCTTCCTCTGACCTTTTTCTAAGTTAATTTGACCCCGTCTTAAGTCAAGTATGCCCTGCTCCAGGTTATCCATCCGCTCATTTGTGGACTGTAGCCCTTCTTCAAGGGAACGTTGTCCTTCTTCAAGGGATTTTTGCCCTTCTTCAAGGGATCGTTGTCCTTCTTCAAGGGATCGTTGTCCCTTTTCAATTGTATCGAGCTTTTCATTTATTGGCTTTAATTCCTGCCGTAATTCCTTACGAACTGTCTGCATTTCTTCCTTAATGATCCCTCTAAGCAACTCGGCAATTTCGTTATTCTGCATATTATTCTCCCCCCCCATTTCCTTAGGCTTCACTTCATCAATTAAGACCTTCTAATGTAATTATAGTATAAAATTACATAGAACTGGGGGAAATTCATAATTGTCTGTTCACCATTTTGGAGCATGTCCACCACTAATTTACTGCATAACCTCAGCAACAGGTCCAAATTTGGTGGCTTTTTTCAATACAGAAGTCCAAGGCTACTAATAATGAGAAACCAAAGTTTCCTGCCAGTAATATCTCTAAATCAGGCGTTTACTTATCACCTGTTCTATGGCTTTGCTGACTTCCTGACTGTTTAGCTCACCTAGCCACCGATGTAAAACATTGCCCTCACCGTCCAGCAGAACCAGTGCCGGAGGAATTTGCACTTTCATATCCTGGGATATTTTCTTTAATTGATCGTATTCAGTCTCACTATAAAGGGAAGTATCAATCCAGGCAAAATTAACTTGATCACGGTATTTCTTTTCTAGTTGCTGCACCACCGACCGGTGGCGGGATAAGTACTCCTTAGTACTGGGTCAGCAGTCCGATTACATCACCCCATTTTTACCAGTATGTCCAGGCATTGTGACCAGTACAATACCCCTGTGTGGCTATATCACCGCTGGTGCTGCTGGTTTAATGGTAAGTGAATATTGATATAATTATACCATGTCATATATGGAGGTGCAGTATTAGCCTCCTGATTATATATTACTGTCCCATAATCAATCTTGTGTTTGTCCAATTAGTCATTAACACTTCTTTAAGTATCTGGTTGAATAAAAATACTCAAATTCCAGCATTGGCTGGAATTTGAGTATTTAAACTTACATCTGCTCACAAACCTTATCTTGCTTAACAAGGGCAATGGCAACATTATTCCTCGCTGTGTCGTAAACATTGAACATATATTGGGCACGACGGGGATTTGAATAAACCTTCCAGTACCTGCACATAAGACATGCTTTACCCTTATGTTTAATAAAGCCTTCCACATCCTCAACTGGTATACCTAAAAATATACCGACCTCATGGGGGCAAAGCTCAGTAAACCTCGTCTTTAACACTTGCAGCTTCTGCTCCAGGGACATTGCTTCTTCATAACCCATGTTAGCCAGCACCTGCAGGCTGCGCCTGTTGCTGACATACCAATTGAGCATTTTCGTCCTATAGAATAGTACTAGCAAACTGCCATCTCCTTCTTTCAGCTCAAAATATTGCAGGTTTAGCTTTAGGGAGATCTCTTTTTTGTATTGTTTCCATAGGTTTAGGGTATCTTTTCCTCTGTTATTAAAAGAAATAAGGGACGATGGTTTTTTGTCTTTTAAAGTTGGCGCGGCCCGAAAAGCTATAACTGACAAAATATATTCTTTTCCCTCCAACCTGTTTAAGGCCTCAAAAAACTTGACCTTAAGCCCTTTATCCAGCAATACCAACACTCCTCATTCTGCCTATTTGCCATTATATCAACTACTTATATGATATTGATTATCATTATCATTGTCAATATAAAAGTATTTGTCCAAAAGAGGTAAATGCTGGCAGCTAATATATCTCCTGTTCAAAAACAAGAAACCCTTTTCAAGATTGATATTTCTTAAAAGGGTTCACCCGCAGAACTTCCTTTCAGGTTTTTGTAGTAAGAAAATAATATCTATCTTAAGTCGCCCCCTCCACGCTCCTTTACCTTGATCTCCTCTGCGCACTTACGGCACATGAATTTACCGTTGTCACTTGGCTGGCGACAGATGATGCATTTTACTTTTCGTGTAAACTTCCTGTCATTCACCCCTTTGATAAACTCTGGTTTAAGCAAGTAAAACCGCCTCCTCGGACCAAACTGAGCCAAACCAACATTATTGTTAGCTATCGGATAGCCTCCGTTATTCCCGTGATACTGGATGATGTTAGCATTTTAAAGGGTTTTCCGTGCTTTTTGCATAGCTTCTTGACACTTACGCAGGCATTATGGCTATTACAATCCACAGGACAGAGCACCAAATCACTTCTTTTTATTTTATTGTCAAGGACTCTTTCTCCGCCCTTCATGTATCCATCCAGGTAATCAAATTCCCCACCCTTTTGTTCAATTAAATCCTTATAAGCTGATTTAATTTTTGTTATGCCCCCAACAATTAGTATCCTTTTTGAACAAAGTTCGAAGTTTGTACAGTCCTTACTGCAGTTTTCAAATTCATCTGCTTTGTACTGCTGGGAGTAATATTGATCTTTTATTTCCCTTAATTTACATTGCAACTGGTCAATGATAAACAGTAGTTTTAGATTTTCATCCTCCAGACCTTTAACCTTAGCCTCATACTCACTCAAGTCCTCATCAACAGTATCCAGGATGGTCTTTAATTCTTCATTTTCTTGTTGCAGCTTCCGCTTTTCCTGTTCCCAGGAGCTATGGCTTGAGGGGTTGTTTGCTTTTGCCATTTCAAAGAGATTTAAGCAGTGACCTATCACAGGACAACAATGTCCAAGGTCACTCTCCCACAGCCGCAGTAGGTTATAGGTTTCTTCAAAGGAACTAGCTTTGGTTGTCTGTGATAGCATAGATATCATCTCCTTATACTGGTATGAGTCTGCCTTATGTACAAACTTCAATCTTCAGGTCAATTCCTATTCTCTTAACTATTCTGTAATTCCAGCTTAATCATTTCAGCCTCGTTTTTTCTTACTAATAGGTGATAACCCCTGATTTTAATTTCAATGGGATCCCCTAATGGCGCAAACTTTTTTACTTCTACCGACACTCCTGGCACCACGCCCATGTCAATGAGACGTCGATGAACCTGACCCTTGCCATTCACTGCTAATACCGTACCAATTTCACCTGGCCGCATCTGTCCCAAGGTTTTGACCATGAGAATAACTCCAATGGATAATCAATAATGATAATCATTATCATTAACTGGTTATATTTTAATGTAAATAACTGTGTTGGTCAACCCTATTTAGTAAAAAAATTCCCGGCAAGTCTAATACTGACTTAACCGGGGATTGCATGACCAAGCTGTAATATTTATGAAGGTGATACTTGTTTTTCCGCAATCAAATCTTCCAAGCGCTCCTTCTGCCTCATTAATTCCTCCAGTTGAATATCCCCTGCCTCTAACCTGGGGGCCTCCAGTAAAGTATTTATTTTATCCTTATTTTCGGTAATTACTTTATAGCCCAATACGCCGGTTACCAGGCCTACTCCTAGGCCAATCCAAAAGTCTGCTTTATTAAACATATTTTGACCTCCATATCCTTTTATAAGGTTGCACATTTATTGTTGTATTTTGGCCAGCCAAAGACGATCTCTATAAAATTTAAGAACCAGGTGACAAACATACCCATCAAGGCCCTATCCCGTTCCAGGGAGAAGATGCTGAAAAGGCCGGCCAGGGTATCCAGGTGCAGCGACTTGTTCCCGCAATTAACCATATCCCGGTGGCTCAAAACAGTATAGCCTGTAATCCCCGCCGCCAGGTATTCCAGATGATTTACCCTTTTATTGGGTTCCTCCACCCGGCTTTCATTACTCCTTCTTAAGCCATAGGCGGCTAAGAGAGAGGCCCCTGCCAGCAGAGACCAAAATAGGTCCTTTTTATTAATATCGGGGTTAGGGTATAGACTACTTTTATTAACTTTGTCTTGTGTAGCTATGGTGTTTAGGATTGCCGCCTGATCAATTAGTTCAGGCTCATAACAGATCAGCATTGTTTTAAGGACATGGTTAATACCCACCTGGGTAACACCCGGCAATACCTTCAGCGTTGCACCGAGGTTGTCCAATTCAACATTTTGTGTAATCAATAATCGCAGCCTTCCGGGTAAGGAGTGCCTGATTTCATAACCTTTACCACTCATCTGCTGTTCCCCTTTATCAGTATCCTGGTGCTGTTCAACACTACACCGATGGTGGCCATATTGTGGATTAGGGCAGATACCAGGGGATTTATTTTTCCCATGGCCCCAAGTAAAATGGCTGCTGTATTAATAGTAATGGTGGCAGCAAAATTCTGCCGAATGATACCCATGGTCTGTTTAGCCAGACTTAAAGTCTCGGGCACCGACAAGGGATCATCCACATTGATGGTTATATCCGCCGCCTCCACCGCAACATCTGTCCTGCTGCCCCCCATAGCCACACCAACATCGGCAAATGCCAGGGCCGGGGCATCGTTAATTCCATCACCTATCATCATCACCTGGGAGCCGCGCTGCATCCTTGCTACCAGCAGTGCCTTGTCCTGGGGCATAACTTCCGCCTGATAGGAGTCAATACCAAGATTACTGGCTGTTTGCATGGCTACCTTTTTACTATCACCCGTCAGCATTACCACTTCATCAATGCCTAAGCGCCTCAGCTTATTAATTGATTTTTTCATTTTTGGTCTGATGGGATCGCTAATAGCTAAAACACCCAGAACCTGTCCTTTCCTGGCTACATAAACCACATTACGCCCTTGCTCCCTGTGCTTTGCCTCTATAGTTTGAAATATTTCATTACTTACCTTGCTTTCATTCATAAAGGCAGAGCTGCCCACCAATACCAGTCCACCCTCAATAGCCTCAGTCTGAGGTAAATATGCTTTAATCCCCCTGCCAACAATTGTCTCTGTGCTGTCGTGGGGGGGGATTTGCCACCCCGCCTCTTTTACACGGGATAGGATAGCGGTAGCTAAGGGATGGGTTGAGTGGTATTCTGCCGCAGCCGCCAAGAGCAAAACTTCTTGCTCGTTGGCATCTCCGGTTGTTTCCACCTCCACCACCACAGGCCTTCCGGCGGTAATTGTGCCGGTTTTATCCAACACTACCGTGTCGATGTTGGATAGGGATTCAACATAGTTGCCCCCTTTGATCAGCACTCCCCTACTGGCTGCCCGTCCTATGGCAGCAGAAATAGCTGTAGAGGTTGATAGCTTTAAGCCGCAGGAATAATCAATAAAAAGCATATTTAACACACGCTGCCAATCCTTAGTTACCCCGTATACCAAACCAGCAGTTACAAAGGATAGGGGTACCAGCATGGTGGATATCTTATCCGCAAAGCTTTGAACAGGCGCCTTTCTGGTATGTGCCTCTTCAACCAGATGAACAATCCTGGATAGGGCTGTCTGATCGCCAACCTTTTCGACTAGAATTCTTAAAAACCCACTTTTTACAATGGTGCCGGCATACACCACATCATCGTTCGTCTTTTCCACAGGCATATACTCACCTGTAATGGAGGATTGGTCTACCGAAGCTTTGCCCTCAGTTACCCTTCCATCAACGGAAATCTTTTCTCCTGTATGTACACAAACACTATCACCAATCTGCAAAGATTCAACGGGAACCTTTACTTCTCGTCCCTCGGCATCAATTTTCCAGGCCATCTGCTGATCCAGTTTTAGCATCCTAGAAATGTGGCTGCGAGTTTTTTCAGCGGTATAGACAGTCAGCAGCTCTGCGGCATTAGATAGCATAATAATGGTCAAGCTGGATTCAGGCCTTCCTCCCAGGACTGAGGCAACAACAGCGGTTGCTGTCAGGGTGTCAGCATTTGGTCTTAAATCTGTAAATAAACTCTTCAGTCCGCTCATCAGAAAATTTCTAGAAATAATTAATACCAGGGCGCTTCTAGCAGCATACATTCCACAAAAGGCTGCCGGGCTTATCCTTTTAACCAGCTCCAATCCAGCTAAGCTTACTGCAGAAGTCAGCAAGCCATTCATGTTTTTGGATATTTCTTCTTTGAGTTCAGCATTACCTGGGACATTCTCCCTAGGGCTGATCCTGAATGCTTTTAAATACTTAACTACAAGTCCGGCTGATTTTGAAGTCATGCAGGCCACCTGTAGTATTCCTTGGTCATTTATATAGGCACTAACCACGTCCGGCAAGGACCTAAGCTTGGCTTCCAAAAGGGATTTCTGTGGCTTTGTTAATCCTCCACTTACTTTGATACATAACTTCGTATACTTCATTTAGTTACCTTCCATGAATTAGTGGGCTTTCTTCAGAAGATTATAGGACCACCACATCATTTGGGACCCGTTGGGCCATTGCTTCAACCTTATTGTTCTGCTTAATCCCAGGACTAAAAAAATTCCCGCTAAGGAAGTGGGTAAATCCAGGTTCCCTCCGGTTGTCCTGTATAAGGATTTATTTATATGACTAAAGATAAAATGGACCCTTTTTCTTACATTACCCTTTCCAGGAAAGCCGCCGAATTTTCTGAATACTTTGTCTACAGTTTCTTCTGGGCAACTATATGTTATTACTATTGAGCCGGTTAGTCTATTAAGGGTGACCTTGTTTATTTCTGTTACCTTTGTTAAGTAACTTTCAATCTTTTTGGCATAACCATTGTCCCACTTAATTCTGCCGTCATAATAGCGCCTTCTGCCAGAAATGCTATGTACTAATTTTATATCCCCATTACCAGCAAATTTGCGCATTTGTTCAGCCGCCATACTGCCTAGGGCTAGCCCTGCCAAATAACTCATGGGTCACCTCCTGTCATACCTGCTAACAATTAGCTTTTCTATCTCTTGCAGAAATTTATTGCCGGCCACAGCTTCGGGAGAATACTCAATCAACACCGTACCTGTTTGATGATTTACAGTAAAGCTCCTAATCTCCTTAAAGCCGCCTAAATAATTTCTCAGTTCCTCGGCTTTAGCTGGGCTATTGTATATTTGCCGGAAGTAAATTCTCACCCGTCCAGGTATGTAATGTAAAACTTGAACTCCGGCAACATGTTGAAGCATCTTTTTCCTTAATGATCCGCTTAACTCTTCCAGTATATTATTCATCCTGTCCCTCTCCTTCCTCAGATGCCTATGCAAACCCCTGCGGTAATGATGAATATGCACAAAGGATAATCCAGAGAAAATTATCCCTGCTGCTTTATGTCCCTTACTGCTAAGGGGTAAGGAGGTCAGGCAAAGGACCAGAGAAGCTAACATCCCTAGACTCAGCTTTGATTTTGAAGGTTCTAACAGGATCACCTACTCTTAGAGTTGATAATGATAATTATTATCATTATCAACTCTAATTATTCCATTAAAAAACAAATTCTTCCCATTGATGCCAGCTTTTCTAGCAGCATTTTTTCCCTGTATTATTTAATGTCTTAATATACTCTTCTAAAGCTATATCTAGGGTCTTAGATTTAACTTTCATCTCTTCGTGGATCTGTATAAGTTTTTCCACCGCCTCCCTTAATTCTGACAGGGCTATCACCTCACTTATACCTTTAATAAACGTGAGACAAACCGGCTAAGGGTATTTTTTTCTTCGGATTCATTCTGCTGATTTTCACCGTGACTTCCCTTGCCGCTGCAACTTCCTCCGCAACAACCATCTGAACTGCAACCGCCCGATCCACAACAACTGCCGTTTTTAATATTGGCTGCTTCTTTACGTAATCCCTGAATGGTAATGAATCCAATGCCCAGGGCCAAAATCCCTGTAACTAACATCCCTGTCATACTTTCCATATTTCACACCTCCAAAAAGGTATCCTTGCTAACTAGCCGCCAAATCCCAGCAGCATACCAATCTGATAAATAAGTAGAGAAACGATCCAGGCCAAGGCGAAGGGATAGCCTGCTGCAAATAAAGTCCACTTCCAGGAGCCAAGTTCCTTTTTTACTGTACCGATAACTGCCATGCAAGGAGTGTACAGCAGGGTAAAGACCATGAACGCATAGGCAGAAAGACCGGAGAACGCTACACTAATGGATGCTTGCAACTGGGCTGCAACTTCCACTGTTTCTTCAGCTAACTCACTGATACCGTAAATTACACCTAGGGTGGATACCACTGCTTCCTTGGCTAATATACCTGTTAGTACGGCAACACCAGTCTCCCAGGAACCAAAGCCGTGGAAGGCAAAGAGGGGAGCAATTATACCACCGATGGTAGCCAATAAGCTTTCTTGGATTTCTGCCGGTCCCGAAAGGTTAAAACTGCTTAGGAGCCAAATAACCACCGACATGCTGAAGATAATAGTACCGGCTTTGATTAGGAAGCCCTTGCCCTTTTCCCAGGTCTGAATTAAGACAGTTTTTAAAGTAGGAATACGGTAGGGTGGCAGTTCCATCAAAAATGGGTCTGCATCTCCCTTGAAGTAAGTGTTTTTTAAAATTAAGCCCATCATAATGGCAATAGCAATGCCAAGCAGGTACAGGGAGAGAACAACTATGCTTTCGCTGCCTGGGAAAAACAGGGCGGCAAACAATGCATATACGGGCAATCTGGCACCGCAAGACATGAAGGGTGCAATTAATATGGTCAACTTACGATCCCTTTCAGTATCCAGGGCTCTAGCTCCCATGATGGCCGGAACAGTGCACCCAAACCCAATCAGCATTGGTAAAAAAGCCTTGCCTGACAAACCAATCCTGCGCATGGCCCTATCCATAATAAAGGCAACCCTGGCCATATAGCCTGTTCCGTCTAGGAAGCTTATCAGTAAAAACAATGTGAATATCAGGGGTACGAAGACCAGTACACCACCAACCCCACCGATGATGCCATCGATTACCAGGGACTGCATCCATTCGGCAGCTCCCACTGCTACCAATGATCCTTCAACAACTTCGGTCATGGGACCGGCAATAAATTCATCCAATATGTCAGCTATTGGCTGGCCAATCCAACTAAAGGTAAACTGAAACATAGTATACATAATGGCAATGAATATGGGGATTCCAAGGAACCTGTTAGTTAGTATGTTATCTAATTTATCATTCCAAGTCTTGACACCCTCATTGATTACCAGGGATTGCTCTAGTACTTTATTGATGAACAGATAACGGGCTTCGATAATTTCTTCCTCAATTACATCGATATCTTGATTAGAATTTCTTATTTTTTCTAACTGGTTGATATGTTCGGTCAACATTGGACTGCCGGCAGACTTGTTTTGAGCCACAATTCCTGGGTCGAGGGAATCTATCAGCGGCTGTAAGCCATTTTTACTGGTGGCCACCGAGGAAATAACCGGCGCACCTAGATGCTGCCCAAGGAGTTTAAGGTTTATATCATAGCCCTTAGCCTTTGCCTCATCCATCATGTTTAGGTTAATGAGGGTGGGAATTCCCATTTCTAATAATTGTACTGTTAAATATAGATTTCGTTCAATATTCGAGGCATCCACCACATTAACCACCATATCGGGTTTTTCACCCGTCAGATAGTCTTTAACAATCTTTTCTTCCAAGGAATAGGCACTAAGGCTATATGTTCCCGGCAGGTCAATAATATTTATCTGTTTATTGCCTTTAGTTAGTTGACCAATTTTTTTATCAACGGTAACCCCCGGCCAGTTGCCGATATGCTGTCTGGCCCCTGTCAAAGCGTTAAAGATAGTAGACTTTCCAGTATTGGGGTTTCCTGTTAAAGCTATATTTATGGCTGACATTATGTAAATCCTCCTTAACCCAAAGTTACAATGATTTGTTCAGCTTCAGCCTTCCGAAAAGACAAGTTGTAGGATTTCACCAGCACCTCAATGGGATCACCCAACGGAGCCACTTTTATAACCTTTAACTTGCTCCCTTTCATTATTCCCATAGCCATAAAACGTCCCCTGGCCTGGCCTGTTACTTTAACACTGTCAACAATTGCTGTCTGTCCCGGCTTTACATCTTTTAACGTGATCATCTTTTAGAGCCCCCTTAATAGTATTATGGCCTGACCATGATATCTTTGGCCATTTCCTCACCAAGCATCACCTTTCCACCGCGAATGGCCACAACTAGGGGGCCTTGCTGACAACATCGGCAAACCTCCAGGGGAGTGCCTGGGATAAAACCCATCTCCTCTAGGTGACGCTTGCGCTGGGGACACCCTGCAATATCCTGGATAGTAACAACTCTTCCCTGTTTTATAAAGGATAATGGCTTAATCATAGGAACCTAACCTCCTTTAATAATAAATATTTAAGCTAGCCCAATTGCAGCTGCATTCTGGACAGCTTTGTTTGTAATTGCTGTACACAATTTGATTGGCTGGATAACACATTTGAACTCTGTCCACTAATATCAGCACATTTTTCAGTTACCTGCTTTATCTCCTCAGCGATGCACTGCACCCCGCCCATTCCAAGTTCCAAAGCTTCGGCACTGCCGCAGGCAGTTTCCACAGCTACCACGCTGGTACTCATATGTTCAACTATTGTCTGGCAAAGATTATTCACCTGGGATATTATTTGCATTCCACTTTGAACACCCTTAGACCCCTCAGACATTCCCTGCACCACAACTTCGGTGTTCTTTCTTACCTGACCCAGGGTAGCAGCTACGAAATCAACTGTATCTTTGCTTTTAACTGCTAATTTGCCAACCTCTTGGGCCACCACCGAAAATCCACGACCTGCCTCTCCGGCCCGAGCAGCCTCGATGGAAGCGTTAAGGGCTAATAATTTTGTTTGATCCGCGATGGATTTAATGGCCAGCAGCATATCACCCAAGGTTTTAATATCATCCTGGAGCCGGGAAGTAATCTTTATAGAGGCAAGTACACGCTCTTGAATTGCCTCCATCTCTATGTTAGCTGTTTGCAGGCTGGCCACGCCCTGTTCAGCAAATTCCTTGGCAATTTTTAAGGAAGAACTGGTATCACCCACCTGTTTGATAACTTCTGTTACGTGCTTACTTAATTCCTCCACCATACCCTGACTGCAAAGGGCTGTTTCTGTAGCCTCCGAAACCATGTTATGTATTTCTTCACCGGAGCAAACTAAACTATTGTTAAAATCAGCCATCTCACGGGTTATAGTATCCAATTCGACAACTTCTTTTATTCTTAATGACCCGGATAGTGTGCTTTTGCTTTCAAACTTCCCTTTAAAGGCCATTCCCAAAAGACCCAATATCTACATCTCCTCATTATGAAACCGATAATCATTATCGCTATTTAGTTAAAAAAAATAGATTTGTGCCTTGTTAACCTCTATCTTCACGAATAAGGTTATTGTTTCCAATTAAACTATAGCGATAACGATTATCGTTGTCAATATATATTTAATATTTCTTTCTTTTGTCATTACATTTACCACTGCTTAACTATATGATAATGATTCTCTTTATCAATGTCAAGGAAATATTATTAATAATGGCTCTTTAATTACGCTTTTCTTCTATTTTTATTCACCTAATCCCCCTAGATATAACCATAAACTACAAAACACACCGATATTATCGATGTGTTTTGTAATACCAATCTAGTTTTAATATTCGTTAGGCAGCTTATCAAGCTGTTCCTTGGTGAATACCGGGCCGTCCTTGCAGACATATTTGCTGCCCACATTGCAGCGGCCGCACATTCCTATGCCGCACTTCATTCTGTTCTCCAGACTCATGATGATCCGGTCCGGGGTAAAGCCGCACTCTACCAGCACAGGCAGGGTGAACTTAATCATTACCGGGGGTCCGCAGATGATGGCATAGTCGGTCTTGGGTGCCACTTCTTTGGTCACGGTGGGTATGAAGCCCACTCTTCCGTTCCAGCCTTCTACTTCACGGTCAATGGTGGTTACCAGGTTGATGTCATCCCTGGCATCCCAGGCTGCCAGCTCATCCTTGTACAGCAGCAGCCCCGGGTTTCTGGCTCCGTAGATTACGTTTAGGTCTCCATAGTCCCCGCGGTTGGCAGGGTCCAGGATGTACTGGATGGTTGAACGCAGGGTGGTAAAGGCAAAGCCGCCTCCGATGATGGTCAGGCTCTTGCCCTTTAGCTGCTCCAAGGGGTAGCTGTTGCCCAGGGGACCACGCACTCCTACCATGGTTCCTTCCTCCAGCATGTGCAGGGCGGTGGATACTACTCCTACCTTGGCCACTGAGAATTTCAGTATGCCCTTCTCGGTGGGGGAGGAGGCTATGCCAAAGGGCGCCTCTCCCTTGCCGTATACCATTAGCTCCGCAAATTGTCCCGGCTCGTATTTAAAGCTTTCTGCATCCTGCTCGTTTAAATACTCCAGGGTGAAGGTGTGTATTAGTTTGTCTGATGTCTCGGTGAAGTTCTTCACCAGTTTCATCGGCAGCGGTAGATAAGGGTTTCTCATCTCTTTTCCAACCTCGCTTCCGCTAGTCCACTGCCCGGACGTCTGCCAAGGCTTGGCGTATATCCAGGTTTACGGGACAGTTTTTGATGCACCTACCGCAGCCAACGCAGGCGGTGGCGTTGTATCTATCTACAAAGTAGTTGAATTTGTGCATGAGTCTTTGTCTCCACCGGGCTTTCCCTCCGGTTCTCGGGTTGTGCCCGGAGCCATGCAGGGTGAATAACGGGAACATGCAGGCATCCCAGTTTCTTACCCGGCAGCCGCTGCAGTCGGTGGCCTCATCCGCTATGTCAAAGCAGTGGCAGGTGGGGCATAGGTAGGTACAGGCTCCGCAGCCGATGCATTTTTCATGCAGGCTGTCCCAGTAGCTGTGCTCAAACATGCCGTTTAGTTTTTCTGCCAGGCCTTCAATATTAATGCTGCCATCGGCCTTAACTTCTGCCTGGAGTTTGGCGGCCTCTGCCTTGGCCTCTTCTCCTGCTTCGCTAAGTCCCAGTTTTCCCAGCAGTTCTTGTCCCTTTTCGCTTATGCCTTCTACTACGTAGGCTTCCCCTATGTCGGTCAGGAATATGTCGCTGCCTTCTTTGGCGAAGGGACCGCAGTCCATGCTGCTGCAGAAGCAGGTTATGCCTGGCTCGTTGCAGCCTAGTCCCACGATTAGGGTGTTGGCCCGGCGGGTCAGGTAGTATACGTCTTCGTATTGGTCGTTTTTGAATACGTTGTCTAAAAGCAGTATTGCTTTGACGTCACAGGGCCGCATGCCGAATACTATTGTCCCGGTGGCGTCGATGTTTTCTTTGGTCCTTACTCCTTCAGCATCAACTGTGTAGTTAAACAGTTCTTCGGACTGAGGGAAAAGGATTTCTTTACCCGGCTTTTTGGTGTTGCTATTGTTTAGACAGGCTTCTTCTCCGCCCTTGATGGCGCCATATTGTATGAGTCCGTCTTTTTCTACAGGCGCTATGACTCGGTATTCTCTTGCCAGTTTATCTAGTATTTTGGCAAGTTCGCCTTTGTTTAGGATCATCCTTTTTCACCTCATTTCTATAGCAAGAAGTCTTCTTTGTCTTCGAATTTGAAGGTGTTCAGGGCCGGGGCTTCTTCTAGGCTTATTCCTGCTTCGGCTCCAAACATTTCTTTGACGTCTTTTACCATCTTTCTGTTTAGGAAGGATAGCTTGATGCCCATGGGGCAGGCTCTTTCACAGGCTCCGCAGTCTACGCAGCGGCCTGCCAGGTGGAATACTCTTACTGCCTGGAACAGGGCGTTGTCGTCTACGCTTTGGGCGCTTTTACCGATCCATGCCGGTGCTCCGCAGTCTACGAAGCATTCGCTGCAGTAGCACATGGGACAGGCCTGGCGACAGGCGTAGCAGCGGATGCATTTGCTCATTTCTTTGGCTACGTAGGCTGCCCTTTCTTCGGCACTCAGTGCTTCGAAGGCTTCTACGTCGCTGTAGTCTGCTTCTTTTGCTGTTATTGCTTCGCCCAGTAGTTCGTCGAAGATTACTGGGGTGTTGTATTGGCAGGTTTTGCAGGAGCTAAACATTACGTCTGCCTTGGCCAGTGTCTGTTCAAAGTCTTTGCCCTTTACGACTAGGGCTTCTCCGGTGTCTCTCACTTCCAGGATGTCTTTGCAGCCCACTGCCTGGCAAATTTGTTTGCGGTCTACCATGCCTTCGCAGGGTACGCCGATGATATACAGGTTTTCTTTGTTGATTTGCCCTTCTTTGATTAGCCCCACTATGGCTCTTACGTCACAGCCCTTGGCTATTACTGCCACTTTGTCTCCACTCTTGCTGCGCACGAAGTTTGCCAGGTTGTTTTCGCAGGTTGCTCCCCAGATTAGGTTCTCGGCCTGCTCAGGGGTTCTGGCAAAGTATGGTGTGCTGCGGAGGGGCAGGCTTCCTTGAGCAAATCCCACCACCAGGTCTACTTTCTTTTCTTCCAGCAGTTTCTTGGCGGCTGCTTTTATGTTTTCGCTTAGGTTCATTCCCTCTCACCTCACTCCGCTTTTCTAAATATGCCCTTGTTCGGGCCTATGGCTTTTACTTTGTCTGTTAGGTCTCCTATCAGTTCTGCAAATCTTGCTCCTTCTGATGCTGATACCCAGGTGAAGTTTACTCTGTCACTCTCTACTCCCATGTAGTTCAGCATGTTCTTTAGTAGGGCAAATTTGCGGCGGGCCACCAGGTTGCCACTAACATAGTGGCAGTCTCCGGGGTGTCAGCCAGAGGTTAGTATCGCATCAGCACCGGCTCGCAGGCCTGCTATGATAAACAGCGGATTTATCCGGCCGGAGCAGGGCACACGCACTACCCGGACGTTTGGGGGGTATTGCAGTCGCCCTACCCCTGCCAGGTCTGCACCGGCATAGCTGCACCAGTTGCACAGAAACGCTACAATTTTAGGTTCTTGTTCGCCCATTTTCTTCCCTCCTGAAACAGCTTCTTTCCCTTTGTCTCTGTAGCTGCACTATGTGCCTTCTACAGTTTCTTCGGTATGCAGCTGTCCGTTTTCTTAAAGCCTATGGTTTTTGTTTTACTTCGAATGTTTCTTATCTTTTTTGTTTGTTTCTTACTAACCCATTTAACTTGTCTATTATCTTGATGTTCCAGGTGGTGCCAAGCACCACCCGAAACCTCTTTCCCTTTTACAGGACTAAAACCATCCCTCAAGTCCAGCAACTAGCTTAAGCCAGCGCCTGTACCATGGACATGATTTGTTCGTTGCTGCAGCCCTTAACGTTGATGGCTCCACAGCGGCAGGAGGAGGCGCAGGCTCCGCAGCCTTTGCATAGGGCCGGGTTTATTTCTGCTGCTGTGTTGCCCCTTTGGTCTGTTACCAGGGTGGCTGCCTTGGAGGGGCATACTTCTACGCATACGCCGCAGGCCGCGCACTTGCGCTGGATTACATAGGCTGCTTTGCCGTCGGTCTGGATGTTGGCTTTGGCCAGGGCGGTGGCTACACGTCCTGCTGCTGCTTTGCCCTGGGCGATGTTTTCTTCCAGGTTTTTGGGTCCGTGGGCTAGGCCGCACATGAATACGCCGTCTGTTCCAAAGTCCACAGGACGCAGTTTAAGGTGGGCTTCCAGGAAGAAGCCTTCTGCGTTAACCGGCACTTTGAATAGTTTGGACAGGCCGGTGTTGTCGTTTGGTACGATGGCTGTGGCAAGTCCAATGACATCCGCAAAGATTTCTACCGGACGGTTCAGCACGTGGTCGCTAAAGGTTACTTTGGTGCCATAGGCGGTTTCTTCTACCACTGGCTTCTGGTCGGTGCTGTAGCGGACAAAGATTATTCCCTTGCGCCGGGCTTCGGTGTACAGGTCTTCGAAGTAGCCGTAGGTTCTGATGTCTCGGTACAGGATGAATATGTTGGCGCTGGGCTTGGCTTCTTTTATTTTTAGCGCCAGCTTCACGGCCTTGGTACAGCAGATTCTGCTGCAGTAGGGGCGCTCGTTGTCTCTGCTGCCTACGCATTGGATGAATACGTAGTTGTTGGAGTTTTTAAGCTGTCCCTCTGCCAGCATGCCTTCTATTTCCAGCAGGCTGCGCACTCTGGTGTTGTGTCCGTAGAGGTATTCTTCCGGCTTGTATTCTGCCGCTCCGGTGGCGATGATGGCCACGCCGTGTTTTAGTTCTTCTCCGTTGCTGAGTTTGGTTTCGTAGTTGCCCATGAAGCCGTGTACGTCGGCTATTTCTACTCCGGTGTATACTTTGATCTTGTCATGGGTTGTTATTTGGTTAATTAGTTCTCCAAGGTAGGCTTGGATGTCTTCTCCACCCATACCGTGGTGTATTCTCTTGGCTATGCCGCCCAGTTCTGCTGCCTTTTCTACCAGGTATACTTGGTACCCCTGGTCGGCCAGGTTTAGGGCTGCGTTCATGCCTGCTACTCCGCCGCCGATGACTAGTGCATCGTGGTTCATGGGCAGGGTTACTGGTTGTACTGGCTCTAGGAGGGCTGCTTTTTTAACTGCCATCTTCACCAGGTCTTTGGCTTTTTCGGTGGCTGCTGCCGGTTCGTTCTGGTGTACCCAGGAGCAGTGGTCTCGGATGTTGGCCATTTCAAACAGGTGTGGGTTTAGTCCTGCTTCTTTCAGGGTCTCCTGGAACATGGGCTCGTGGGTCCGTGGGCTGCAGGAGGCCACTATGATGCGGTTTAGGTTGTTTTCTTCAATGGCTTCTTTTATCTGGGCACTGGCATCCTGGGAGCAAGCGTATAGTTTGTCGGTGGCGTATACTACTCCGGGTAGTGTCTTGGCATATTCTGCTACTCCCGGCACGTCTACTACGCTGCCGATGTTGATGCCGCAGTGGCAGACGAACACGCCGGTCCTTACTATTTCTCCCGCCAGGTCTTTTTCCGCAGGGTATTCTTTGGTCAAGGTCAGGGTGCCCTTGGCTTCGGCCAGTTGTTTTTGTACTTCTCCCGCTGCTGCGCTGGCCTGCATTACTGTTTCCGGTATGTCTCGCGGGCCGCTGAAGGCTCCGGCTACGTAGATGCCTTCTTTGTTGGTGGCCACGCCGGTCAGTTTTTGTACGTCGGCAAAGTTGTACTGGTTCAGTTCTACTCCTAGTCCCTTGGCCAGCTCTACTGCTGCTTTGTTGGGCTCTAGTCCCACTGATAGTACTACCATGTCGTATTCTTCTGTTATTATGCTGCCGTCTTCTAGGGCATATCTTATGCTTACGTTGTCGTTTTCTCCAGGGTCTAGGCCGTAGACTCTGCTGCGTACGAAGTTTACTCCATATTGGGCCTTGGAGCGCTCGTAGTATTTTTCAAAGTCTTTGCCGTAGGTCCTCATGTCCATGTAGAAGATGCTGGCATTTAGGTCATAGGGTGCGTGTTCTTTGGCGATTACTGATTGTTTGATTGCATACATACAGCATACTGAGGAGCAGTAGCCGTGGTTGATGCGGCAGTTTCGGGAGCCTACGCACTGGATCCAGGCGATCTTTTTGGGCTCCTCATGGTCGCTGGGTCTTATCAGGTGTCCTCCAAAGGGGCCTGAGGCGCTTAAAATACGCTCAAATTCCAGGGAGGTTACTACGTTTTTCAGTTGACCGTATTTGTATAGCTCCAGTTGGGCCGGGTCAAATATTTCAAAGCCTGGCACCAGCAGTACCGAGCCCACTTCTATCTCTATTTCTTCGTCCTGCATGTGGTGGTTGATTGCACCTGCCTGGCAGGCCTTCAGGCATTTGCCGCAGAGTTTTTCGTTGGCCAGGTTTTTGAATTTTAGGCATTTGTTGTTGTCTATGGCGTAGGCATTGGGGAAGGCCTGGGCGTATAGCTTGTAGATGGCTCTCCGTTTCCCCAACCCCTGGTTGAATTCATCGTCTACTTTTACTGGACAGGCCTCTGCGCAGCTGCCGCAGCCTGTACATTTGTCCGGGTCTACGAAGCGTGCTTTGCTCCGGATGGTTACCTTAAAGTTTCCTGGCTCTCCTTCCAGGCTTATTACTTCTGAGTTGGTCATGGTTTTTACGTTAAGGTGTCTCCCGCAGTCTACCAGCTTGGGAGACAGTATGCACATTGAGCAGTCGTTGGTTGGAAAGGTTTTGTCCAGCATCGGCATGGTCCCGCCTATGGCTGGCTCCTTTTCTACCATATACACGTAGTAGCCGGACTCGGCCAGGTCTAATGACGCCTGTATCCCGGCTATCCCGGAGCCTACCACCAGTACGGCTCCTATACTTTTAGCACTCATCTTAGCACCTCACATCCGTCTAACTTATTATCAAACTGACTTATTATCAAATCTTTTTCATAGACAAATCCCGGTCCTGCAATTTTGTCTGCAAGTGGAACCGGGATTATGAAAAATGATTGTCGGTCTATTCAGGGAGAACTAATGCGTTAACCAGTAACGGAGTAATATGGGTACATTTCCAGCCCTTTTTGTATTCCTTATTCATATCGTTAAACTGGTCAATACAGTTGTGGCAGGGAATGGCTACTACCTTGGCCCCTGTACCATCAACCTGTTCAATTTTTCTTTTAGCTTTAGCCATGCGCTCTGCCTTAAACTCCGGCATGGCCATACCGCCGCCGCCGGCACCACAGCAGTAGTTATACTGGCGGTTAGGATACATTTCGCGAAAATCAGAGCAGATAGCCTTCATCACGTTGCGGTTAGCCTCTAATACACCGGACTTACGGACCAGGTTGCAGGGATCGTGAACGGTGCAGGGCTCAGGGTTTTTAGTGGGGTCAACCTTTAATGTTCCATTTTTAATCCACTCATCATAAACTTCCAGCACACTGATGATGGGCAATTGAGGACCGTCCCAAAATTTTTCTGCCATCAATCGTGTTGATTTATAGGCGTGACCACATTCAGTTACTACGATTTTCTTTACACCTAGCCTTACAGCCTCTTCTAGGAACGGACGCTGTATTTCAATGAAATCATCGTTCTTGCCGCTGAACAGTCCTAGATTGGTGCAATCCCAGCGATGTAAGCCCAGGGTATAGTCAGCCTTAGCATAGTAAAACACCTTTAAGATTTCTTGCAATTCATGGGAGTAATATTTAATCTCCCGGGCATTTAGGCCAAAGATAAATTCCGCTCCCACCTTACCTACGTTAACCTTATAATTTGGATGGCCAAGCTCTTCTTGCAGCTCTTCTTCAATCCACTCAATGGTTTCCATATATTCGTCCGCAGGAACATCCATCTGGTTGCCAGAGTGAATATGCTCGTTAACTACCTTATCAATAAAGCCTGGTGTTGGAATGCCAAATTGTCCCCTCATGCCCCTGGTGATAAGTCCAAAATTGATACCCATGGGACATTCAACGGTGCAGCGCTCACAAACGTTACAATTCCAAATGAAGGGGTCCTTCAGGGCTTCTTCCCTCATGCCCAGCACAAGTTTTCTCAAAAACTTGCGGGGGTCATTATTAGGAATAATGTCAGAATATACACAGCCGGCAGTACACATACCGCAGGCCAGGCACTGGGTCCAATCAACGTTCTTAATTTTTTCAATTACCTCTTCCCTAAACTTAGGATCCGTGTTGGAGAAATCGATTTTTGACATATACTCTCTCCTTGCTGCTTCAAGCTGTTAAAATATTTACTTGCCTCTGTATCTTGCCTTTTGCCCTAATTTTACTTCGATGCAAAGTAATTATAATATTTAGTAATTAATTTAAATTGAATTCCCTACGCTCCCATCTATTCCTTTTGTTAATCTCTGGGTATTTGTAACGAAAAGGTCGTCACCCACTAATTATACATGCCTGACAAGGGTTTGAGTTAATTTTGCCCACCCCTACCAATTACAGCCCTTTTTGTGCCAGCAGCAAAGCCAGATCCAATACACGGTTGGAATAACCCCATTCGTTATCGTACCAGGAAACCACCTTGGCCATATTACCCTCTATCACCATGGTTGACAATCCGTCGATAATTGAGGAGTTGGGATTGCCGTTGAAATCCTTGGATACCAGGGGTAATGAACTAAAGGCCATGATTCCCTTGAGATTTCCTTCCGCTGCTTCTTGTAGTACAGTATTTACTTCTTCGGCGGTGGTGGACTTAGCCAATTCCACCACTAGATCCACAACAGAAACATTGGGAGTTGGCACCCTCATGGCAAAGCCATTTAGCCTGCCCTTCAGCTCTGGAAGCACTAGGGCGACAGCCTTAGCCGCTCCCGTGGTGGTTGGAATAATGGACTGTCCTGCTGATCTGGCACGCCGCAGATCACTATGGGGTAAATCAAGGATTCGCTGATCATTGGTGTAGGAATGAACTGTGGTCATGAGACCCTTAACTATGCCAAATTTCTCATGCAGCACCTTAGCAAAGGGAGCCAGGCAGTTGGTGGTGCAGGAGGCGTTAGATATTACGTGATGCAGGGCCGGATCATAGCTCCCTTCATTAACTCCCATAACAATGGTTGCATCCACCTCTTTAGCCGGAGCAGAAATAATAACCTTTTTTGCACCTGCCTGAATATGTTTGGCAGCATCTGGACCTTTAGTGAAGCGTCCTGTGGATTCAACCACAATATCTACGCCAAGCTCAGCCCAGGGTAATTTTGTCGGATCTGTTTCAGCACAAACTTTAATTTCATAATTATTCACCATGATGGTGTTCTCTGTGCAAACCACTTCTGCCGGCAGCTCTCCGTGAACTGAATCGTACTTTAACAAATGGGCCAGGGTTTGGGGATTAGTTAAGTCATTGACAGCCACTAACTCTAAAGCAGACCCTTGATCTAATAGTCCCCTCTGCAGCATTGCCCTAAAAACATTCCGTCCAATACGTCCAAAACCGTTAATGGCAATTTTAATGGTCATATATTTTCCTCCTACTTTGCAAGGTTCCGGAAAAAAACAAAAACAGACCCAATGACAGCTTTAATAATAACTGCCATTAGGCCTGCTCCATAATCTCCCGGCCTCAATTATATTTTATTTATTATATTATTCACAAGCCTTATGTTTTCCTGCATAAATCTCAAAATATCTTTAAAATATATTAATTCTCTTATTATTTTGCCCTAAGCTTTACTACCTGTGACTCCAGCCATTTTACATAATTTAGGTCCGATTTACTTTCAATAAATTCCTTATATAATTCATTACTCTGTCCCACTTCAAAGGGAATTTCGTTTTTACCTTCTACAAAAAACTCCACAATTTTATTCTCGGGATAAAAGAATGATTCACTCCATTTGACAAACTTTCCATCCTCACCTTCAAATACCGGTAATTCGAAGGTTTTATTGTATGCTTCAAAATTTGTCAAATCACAAACAATATGTAACATATCCTGCTTTTCGGCAACATATGTCAGACTGGCCATCATGCCATTTTCAAGTCCGGTGGAATATTCCCTTATATCTTGGTTGAAGGTGAGTGTTGGCTG
Source organism: Desulforamulus aquiferis (assembly GCF_030577015.1). Lineage (NCBI taxonomy): Bacteria > Bacillati > Bacillota > Clostridia > Eubacteriales > Peptococcaceae > Desulforamulus > Desulforamulus aquiferis. Next base: position 81,276 of record NZ_JARPTC010000014.1, read on the forward strand.
CTTTTCCTTAAAAGCAATAAATGAATTATTATCCCTATTGATAATGTCCCAAAATTCTTTAGCCTGCATTATATCATCCCCTTCCTACTATAGTGTTACCTGTTTTGCATAAATCTACCATATGATTATACGGAAATTACCCCTGTTTGGGAAGCAGAAAGTCAAATAAAGGATAAAGGGCGGATGCGGCTCCGCCCTTTATCCTTTATTTGCTTAGTATAGCTCCTTTAGGGTATCCCCTACCAGTTCGTACTTCTTTATGCCGCAAAAGCCCATATTAACTGCAATATAATTGCCCTTAATACTTGTAGCGTATGGTATTTGAGCGCAAGATTTAGAGCAGCTTAATATTTCCTTCACCTTGGCATCCATAAGCCTGTTATTTCTACGTTTGAGTTCAATAACAAACTCACCAAACTTGGTAACCGCCCGGTCCTCTTTCCATATTAAATGGGTTGTTCGAGACTCCATCTTTCCTTTCCTCCTTGAATTACTTTATTAAAAATAACCGCTACATCCGGTCGAGGGCCAGCATTAACCCGTGAATTATGGCTTGAGGTCGCGGAGGGCAACCTGGCACGTAAATATCAACGGGTACCTGGGAGTCTACAGCTCCCCTAATGGCATAGCTCTCACCAAATATCTGTTCGCCGCTGCAGGCACATGCTCCCAATGCCATTACCAACTTGGGATTTGGTGTTGCCTCGTAGGTCATCCTTAGGGCCTGGGTAGAGTTCCGTGTAACAGGGCCGGTTACCATTAGCAAGTCGGCATGGCGGGGAGAAGCTACAAAGTCTATGCCGTATTGTTGGATGTCATAAATAGGATTGCATACATGGTTCATTTCAAAGTCGCAGCCGTTACAAGAGCCGATGTCCAGATGCCTGATGTGCAGGGATCTGCCCAAGGTTCGCCTTATTTGCCTCTTTAGCTCTGAACCAGAGTTTTCCCCCAAGCTGCCCCCTAGTTCAGCTAATTTGTAATTTGAGGTCTGTTTTAAGCACCCCGCTTCACAGTGTTCAACGCATAGACCACAAAAGATGCAGGCCCTTTGGTTAATCATTGGTAACCCTTGGTATACCTTAATAGCATTGGTGGGACATACATTAGCACAATGGTTACAACCCTGACAGGGTATATTTTGTTGAACCACCACCTCACCTCTGGAACGTTCCGGGGGTACTGCCTTTTCCCAGGGCTCTGTAACATTGCCTGTTGCTATAACCTTTCTCCATACCTTTAACATGACAATACCCTCCTATCTGTCAACACATGCATAGGACAACTCATAGCTTTTGTTTATTAGGGGAAAGTCCGGGATGATATTGCCTGGCGCTGCCACTGTGAGTGCCGGCCAGTTGGGATAGGCGGCAGACCGGGCATATAGACGATATATAGTATTGTCTTCCCCCACCATCAACCAATGTATATTATTTCCCTGGGGTGATTCGCACCAACCAAAACCACTGCTATAGGGCTCAATATCGGGAATAGTAACCTTCAGGGAACCCTGGGGCATCTTTTCCAATATCTGTCGGATTAGCTTCACAGTCTGGGCCACTTCGTCCACTCGAACCCATAATCTGGCCGCCACATCCCCGCTGGTGTAAACGGGCACATCAAATTTTAGGGAGGGATAACAGCCATAGGGAAAATCACGCCTGGTATCCATATCCACTCCCGAGGCCCTAGCCCCAACTCCTACTATACCTAAATCAAGGGCTGCCTCCCTTGGTACAATGCCGGTGGTTTCCACACGGTTGAGGAAGGCATTGTTTCCTTTAAACAGGCCTATCATCTCATCAAAATCAGGCACCAGTTGGTTCAGCATCTCAGTAATTTCAGACATTAATTCCTTAGTTATATCCAGTCTGACACCTCCAGGGATAACCATTCCCCGCAGGAAGCGATGTCCGGTGAGTGCCTCATTTACTCGCATGATATACTCTTTCATTCTTGCTCCTGCCATAATTCCGACAGCAAAGCCCATGCCGGCACATATGTTGCCAATGTCACCCACGTGATTATAAAGCCGCTCCATTTCACCTACCAGTGCCCTTAAATACTGTGCCCTTGGAGGAATAACCACGGCGGCAATATTTTCGACAGCCTGACAATAGGCCAATGAGTGGGCCACCGTGCAAATTCCCGAAATACGTTCAACCTGATAGAAGGCCCTTTCAATAGGTAAACCTTCTATGGCCTTTTCTATACCTCGATGAAGAAAAAACAATTTGGCATCTAGTCTGATTATGCCCTCTCCGGCCTGGCTAAAGCGGAAGTGTCCTGGCTCAATAATTCCCGCGTGGATTGGGCCAACCGGCACCTCAAATACCCCCTCCCCCTCTACACCGGCCATATTAAACTCTTTCTTAGCAATGGGTACGGGAGTTCTATTGGCAAAGTCCTTGCGAAGGGGAAAGATTCCCTCGGGCCAGTTCTCATGAAGGGCCAGAGGTCTTAGGTCAGGGTGACCCAGGGGCTCAAGGCCAAACATGTCATAAATCTCCCGCTCGTACCAGGCAGCCCCTGAGATTTTAGGAGTAATTGAGGGAAACTCTAATTTCTCCTTTTCAGCTAATACGGCTTTAAGAACCTCCATTTTCTTCCCTACGGAAAATAAGCAGTATATTGCAAAATAACCATTTAATTGACGTTCATCATTGGCGAACATGGACATAAGGCAGTTCTGTCCGCCTGCATACAAATCGTAGGCCGCTGTCCTTAATTCGGAAGCCGGAATAGTATTATAAGCAGTCATGTCCTACCCCCCTATAACAATTTCTGCTGCTTGGGTTAATATTTGGCTCATCGCCGCTGGCAAGTATAGTCCCCCAGCTATTATTAAACAGATAGAAAACCCAATTGCGGTGAGGGCTGAAGGGGAAATTCTAAAGCGACCTATTCCTTCCGGTGCATTTCCAAAGGTCATTTTTACACAATAGTTCATCACACCTGCAAATACTCCAGCCAGTAACAAGAGAATAAATCCTCCTAGGTACCACAGGCTGCTACTGAAAATAGACATTGCCAGCAAAAACTTACTTGTAAAAATATTCAGGGGCGGAGTGCCGGTAATGGCTAACACCCCAATAACAAATAGGGTTGCTACTATAGGCATTACCCTGGCTATTCCTTGGATCTCTTTAATACGTTTGGTCTTGTATTCTTGGGTAATTACACCTGCCAGATAAAATAGTGCAGACTTGGCAATGGCGTGGTTGATGATGTGTAAAAGTGCTGCATATACGGCCAGGTGGCTTCCAATACCAAAGCCAATGGTGATAATTCCCATATGCTCCACTGAGGAATAGGCCAGCAATCTTTTGACATCATGCTGCACCAGGACAAAGGGTATAGCAATCAAAATGGAGAGGATACCAAGACCAATGAGCACGGTATGGATAAATTCATTACCTATGCTGCCTTGAATAATGATCATATTGCGCACCAGGGCGTAGAAAGCACAGCTCAAGAGGGCACCAGATAAAAGACCGCTGACAGGTGACGGGGCTTGACTGTGGGCATCAGGCAACCAGGTGTGCATGGGGGCTAACCCGGCCTTGGTGCCATAGCCAATTAAAATAAATACAAAGGCCAGTTTAACAATGGCAGGATCAAGGCTGCCACTGATTTCCTTTAAATAGGTCCAGCTAAGGGCATGAGCCTCGCCACCAGCAATGACCTGGGAATAATAGAGAATCATGGTACCCAGTAAGGCCAAACAAATACCAACGGTACATATCATGACATATTTCCAGGCAGCCTCCAAGGCAGAACGATTGAAGTAGAATGCCACCAGCAAAGCCGAAGCCAAAGTAGTACCCTCAACGGCCACCCACATAAGTCCAAGGTTTCCTACCACCAGCACGCTGACCATAGCAAAGGTAAACAGATTTAGCAGTGCATAGTACCGGGGAACCAGCTTTGCAGCTACATGCCCTTCTTTGACTTCCCTCTCCATATAAGATAATGAAAATAAAGTGGCTGTAAAGGTAAGCAGGGCTACAACCAAAAGCAGTACGGCAGTTAGGTGATCCACGTACAGAAGCTCGGTGCTAAATTCATTAATCTTGGTAGTTTGATAGATAATGGCCAGCAGAACGCCGCTGGTTAGAGCACTACCAGCTAGATTGGTATAACCAATTACAGCAAGATTTCTCTGCACCAGGGTAAAAAGGCCGATAATGATTGGCAGAACTAAGGCTATTAGAATTAATTGATACATCAGTTATCACCCCTTCAGCTCATTTAATATACTGGTATCCGTGGTTTCAAAGGAGTGTTTAAGCCTTTGGGCCAGAATTACCAAAATGACCACAGCAACCAGCACATCAAAAAAGATACCCAGCTCAATGATTAAAGGTAAACCCCTGGTGATAGATAGGCCTAAGAGGTAGAGCCCATTCTCCATGGTAATAAGACCCACAACCTGCAAAATGGCCTGGCGGCGAGTCATAATCATCAATAAGCCTATAGCTGTTATGGCTACGGCAGCTGCCAATGTTTCTCCGGACACCAAGGGCAATTCCCTGCCCACAAAGCCATAGGAAGCAATGATTACCAATATTGCCAGCAGAAAGGATATATTAAAATTTGCTATCTCCCTTTCCTGCTTAAGCTGGGATGCAACCTTCCAAAGGGCATAGGGGATTAAGCCAACTTTAATTATCACAGTGAGGGCGGCAGCGATGTACATATGGAATTCACCTGTATTAATACCGATTATGGAACAGGCCAGAGCCACAATTACAGACTGAAACCCTAATATGCCAATGGCAGTTCTAAGACAGGATACTCTGGTCAAAAGAACCGCACCAGCCAGGAGCAGGATGGTCAATAATGTCATTATAATCTCCCTCCCATGTTACATGGCCATAATTGCCAATAGTGATAGGCAGCTGGTTGCAAGCATAAAACCAGGTATCCTAAAGAGGCGCATCTTATTAGTGCTGGTTTCTATAGCAGCCAGGATAAGAGCAATGATCAACACTTTAATTATCAGCCAGATAACAGGCGACACTGGGCCAACGGGATTCCAGGGAACAAAAAGGTTGATCAACAGCAGGATGGCAACAAGCTGCTTAATGGCGGAACCCCAAAATATTAAGGCAACCGAGCGTCCAGAATACTCTAATACCATACCTTCGTGAACCATTGTCAGCTCCAGGTGTGTGTCAGGGTTATCCACCGGGATTCGCCCAGTTTCAGCTACGATAAGAATCAAAAAGGCTATGGCTGCCAGTATGGCTGATAAGGACATGCCGGAGACAGCCGCTGCATTGGACATCTGGGATAATCCGGTTCCATTAGCCTTAATGGCCACGGTAAACAATGTGAGCAGCATAACCGGCTCAACCAGGACATTGATAAACATTTCCCGTGAACCACCCATGCCGCCGAAGGAACTGCCGGCATCCAGTGAGGCCAGGGCCAGGAAGAATCTCCCCAGCGCCAACAAATAAATCAGAACAAAGAGATTATCATACACGATACCTTGTTCTAGCATGAAGGAAGGCACAAGGGCCGCTGCCCCCAGGGCTGTAGCAAAATAGACATAGGGTGCTGCATGAAAGATCCAGGAAACAGTTGGGGAAAACACATTATCCTTTTTTAAAAATTTAGCCAGATCGTAATAAACCTGTAAGCAGCCAGGTCCCCGCCTGCTTTGCATTTTACCCTTAGCATTTTTAATAATACCGGCTATAAGAGGTGCCAGCATCGCCAGCACACCAGCCTTTAAGATCATTAGTAAAGCTGACATGCTTACCACCTCACTCCCAGTATTAGAATGACTACCGTAACAGCAAGTACATAGCCCATATAAAGCTGCAAATTACCTGACTGTATTGGTTTTATATAATTGACCAGCAGCAGAATTCCTTTTTTGACAGGTTTATATAGCCACTGATCAATTAAGTAACTGACCTGCAATTCCAGCTTAAGCTTTACCCCATGATAAGGATTAAGGGATTTATCTACTTTAAGATTTTGCTTGGGATGAACAAATATTTGAAAGGCCCGGCGAATAGGTTCTGCAAAACCAGTTGCAGTATATTCCATGCGGGAACTAGGGACGATGCCGCAGGTCCAGGTTTCACCCACTGAATTTTGTGGCCTGCCCCTTAAGTTATAGGCTAAAACAGCCCCAATTAATCCCACCGCCAGAATACCTACTATCACAGGCATGGCAATTACTCCGTTGGCCTGTTGGATATTGAAAGCAGCTGAATGCCATTGATGGTTAAATAGGCTGTTAACATCAATACCAGCATAGGGCGATAATACCCCTTGCAGGATCCTTAGCATCCCTTGGGGCCATACCCCTAAAATAACGCACATAAGTGATAACAGACCCATGCCCATTAGCATTGCCCTAGGAACTTCCTTTGCTCCTTCTGCCTGTTCACTGCGGGCCTTAGCTAAAAATGTTATCCCAAAGGCTTTAACGAAACAGGCAGCTGCCAATGCTCCCGTTAATCCCAAGAGGGCAATTAATATAACGGATGCTAACTGGGGAATCATGCCTGACACAGCCTGGGGTAGATAAAATAGTGACTGATAGGTTAGCCATTCGCTGACAAAACCATTTAATGGAGGTAAGGCAGAAATTGCAGCTGCTCCGGTAAGAAAAAAACCAGCCGTATAGGGCATTTTTTTGATCAGGCCACCCAGATGCTCGATATCTTTGGTGCGGGTTGCGTACAGCACTGAGCCTGAACCAAGAAACAGTAAAGACTTAAATACTGCATGGTTAAACACATGATACAGCCCGGCCACAAAGGCAAGGCCTGCTAATAGAGGTTGATTCTTACTCATGAAGACCATACCGGCGCCAATACCAAGTAGAATGATGCCGATATTTTCTACCGAGTGATAAGCCAGCAGGCGTTTAAGATCATGCTGCATCAGGGCATATAAAACACCGATAACTGAGGATATAATAGCCAGGAAAAGGACCAGTTCACCCCACCAAAGGGGTCCCACACCTAAGAATTCCAGAAAAAACCTGCACATCCCATAAATTGCCGTTTTGATCATAATACCTGACATTAGGGCCGATACATGGCTGGGTGCCGCCGGGTGCGCCTCGGGCAGCCAGATATGCAGAGGGATTACACCGGCCTTGGTCCCAAAACCAATTAGAGCACAGATAAATACAATATTACGCATGGTATCTGATAAAGGCGTACCCCTTAGCATTTCAAAATCCAGGCTCTGAGCTGACATAACTAAGATTAAAAATGCCGTTGTAATAAAAACTGTTCCAAGGGTGGTCATTAAAATGTACTTGAAGGCAGCCCTGGTGTTGCTGGTTCTGTCATATTCATGATTAACCAGGAAAAATGAAACCACGGTCATTAGTTCCCAGGCAACAAGAAAGTAAGCAACTTGACTAATGGTCAGCACGAGGGCCATTGATAATATGAATCCGTTATAGAGTGCTGCCATTAACCCTAGCCTCTGGTTATAGTACTCCCGACTATAGCCCATGGCATAGATGCTGGCTGCAGCTCCAACAACTCCTAAGGCTAAAAGGAAAAAAGCAGATAAATAATCAATTCTAATGTTCAGAGGTCCAAGGGGTAGTCCTAAATCGTAGCTATAGCTTAACCCCCCGGACATAAATACTTCTAAAGCACAGGCCACAATGGCCAAACAACCTAATAATGCGAAGCCGTGGGATAAAATGTTCGTTGTTTTTGGGCTGCCTTTTGTCAAACAGGGCAGTAAAATGCCTGGGGCAAAAAGCAGCAGCATCAGTAGATATATTGTTTCTATCACAAAAATTCACCGCCTTAGTGATTGGTTTGTAAAAGAATAAGGTGCTTTCTGATATGCTCAGGGCTGTGCTTGGTAATTATTTCACTAGTCATCCAACTCCTTTCCAAGGTTATACATCAGTATCTAGCAAAACCCGTGCCTAATTTTCTTGAGACGAAACTTTGATGTCACACTTGTATTAATCCGCAGGATTGTTGGAATTAATAGAATTTTTAAACTATAGGGGCCATCCCTTCCCTTAAAATTTGTGAGCAATGCGTATACGTTATTGTCGGAAAGTATGAAATTATTGCATGGTACTAATAAATAAATAACCCACCACTAAGTGATGGGTTAGCATATCTTCGAAAATAGCTGTGGCTGTTTAGGTATCTTATCTTTCCGAGTTTTTCTTCATCCTTTCAAGGCGGTAGTAAAGGGCCCGGACAGAAATACCCAGGTGGTGGGCTGCCCTTGTTTTATTGCCATTATATTTTTTAAGGGCCTCATCAACCAGGTCATCAATATGTTCATCAAGGTTAATTGGCTCGGGTGGCAAGCTTTTAAACTCTTTCTTCTCTACTATTTCTGTGGAAGTAAGATTATTTAGATGCTCTAATTTTAATTCCTGATCATCAAACATAAAGGACACCCATTCCATGGCATTGCGAAGCTCCCGTACATTACCGGGCCATTGGTAAGCCAATAGAAACCTTGCGGCTGATTCACTAATTCCATTAAATTGTTTGCCTCTTCGTTTTGAAAAGTCCTTTAAGAACATTAATGCCAGGGGGAGAATGTCATCTACCCTTTCCCGTAGGGGCGGGATAAAAATGCGACCTACCTTGAGCCTATAGTATAAATCCTTTCGGAACATACCTTCCTCAATTTGCTTTTCAAAATCCAGATTTGCAGTAACTATAATCCTAATATTTGTTTTTATCTTCTTTAATCCACCAACACGATAGAAACTTTTTTCCTCCAAGACCCTGAGTAGCTTAGCTTGTAATTCCAGGGGCAGCTCTATTATTTCGTCCAAAAACAAAGTGCCTCCGGCAGCAATGTCAAATTTACCCTTATGCCCCTTTACTGCGCCACCGGTAAATGCCCCCCCTTCATAACCAAACAACTCGCTTTCAAATAAAGTCGGAGAAATGGCCGCACAGTTTATGTCTACAAAGGGGCCCGGGTTTTCCATATTGCCATAGTGGATGATCGAGGCAATAACTTCCTTACCTACTCCCGTTTCACCCTGTATTAATACAGGAACGGTTCTATCTGTATGGTATTGCTGTGCCTGCTTGACTAGATTTTTCATTACATCAGAAAAAACGCCAATATTTTCTATTCCAGCTTGTTTGGCTACCAGTTGTTTTAGTTGGGTTAACTGATACTCTGCTTCCTCCGTGGCCTCTTTTACCTTTTGATCGAAGTGTTCCGTCAGTACCCTATTCTCATAGAGCAAGGCCTGGTGCTCCTCAACCCGCTCCAGGATGGATAATAGCTCTTCGAAGTTAATGGGCTTGGTTAAATAATCATAGGCACCTGCCCTAAGGGCGGAAATGGCTAAGGTGACGTCAACAAATCCCGTGTAAAGCACTAGATCTGCCTTTGGTTCTATATCTAATGATTTAATTGCCTCAATTAGCTCTATACCAGATATACCGGACATTTTAATGTCTGACAGAACCATCTGAAAACGGGTTCCCTTGTATACCTCCAAAGCCTCTTCCCCGGAATCACATTCTATTACTGTGTGGCCTTGTAGGGTTAAGTAGTTTGCCAAGAAGGATCTACTTTCCCGCTCATCATCCACCAGTAGAATTTTCACAGCTGCTCACCTCCTTGACAACTAACAACTCGGAAAGGAAATATGAATTATGGCGCCGCCGCCAGGATTATTATCCACCGAAATGGTTCCGTTGCTGGACATTACTATGGAGTGAACAATAGACAGGCCAAGTCCCATGGATTTATTAGCATCCTTAGTACTGAAAAATGGCTCAAAGATCTTTTGTGTTATTTCATCATTAATGCCTGGTCCATTATCACTAACTGTTAGATGTACCCTTTGATCCTCTACCCAGGTGCTAATAATGATCTCCTTATATTCCTGTTTACAGGGTTCTAATGCCTGGACAGAGTTCATCAGTAGATTTACCACAACCTCTTCAAAGCGAACGAAGCAGCCACAAACCGGCAATTCCGCCGATAGATTTTTGATGACTTTAATGCGCCTTGATAATACCTGATTATTTACCAGGGACAAAGCCTTTTCCACAACTTGATTCATGTCGCAGGGTACATACTCAAAGCTCTGTCTTGACTTGAGAAAGGAACGTAAATGATTAACAATGGAATCAATGCGATCCACCTGCCGCGATATGTTAGTTACATTTCTTACCATCTCCTGGAAAGATATTTCTTTACCTGAGCTATATAAGTATAGTATTGTTTCAGCTAATACCTTAATCGCATTTAGGGGTTGGTTGATCTCGTGGGCGATACCCCCACCAATAACAGCAAGGGTGGCTACTTTGGAAGCCCTCTTAGTTGCTTCCCTGGCTTCTGCTATTTTAAACTCAGCCTCTTTCTGTGAGGTTATATCCCGTCCCACAGACTGGTATTCTACTATCTCACCATGTTCATTCAGGATGGCCCGGTTAACCCACTGGGCCCAATGGACTATGCCATTATTGTCAATATACCTTGGTTCGGTGATGACAACAGGGTTTTCCGGGGTTAATGAGTATATCTTCTTGTGTATTTCTTCACGATCATCGGAACGAATAAAGGTCATAAAATTTTGACCCACAATTTCATCCGCCGGATGCCCTACATATTTAGCAAAGGAGCCATTCACAAAGGTCAATGTACCATCTGGTTTAAATCGTCTAATCAGCTCAACCTGATCTTCAACGATGGCCCGGTACCTGGCTTCACTTCTTTTAAGACGTTCTTCCACTTGTTTTTGGTTGGTGATATCCCTGCCAACGGATTGATATTCAACTATTTGCCCCTGCTCGTTAAAAATAGCCCTATTGGTCCACTGCTGCCAAACTACTTCCCCATTGGGCCTAATAAAACGACGTTCTGCTATGGCCACAGGGTGATCCTTGTTCAGGGAGAATATCTGCCTTTTGACTGTATCTCGATCCTCCACCGGGAATAAATCCATGAAGTTTTGTCCCAGCAGCGCCTCCATAGACTTGCCATAATATTTACAAAAGGCGCTATTCACAAAGGTCAGAGTACCATCTGGTCTGAATCGTCTGATAAATTCTATCTGATCCTCCACCACTGCCTGGTAACGGGCCATACTCTCCTTTAAAGCAAGTTCTGTCTGCCTATATTTAGTAATGTCTCTGGCTATGCCATGCCAGCTGCCGCCGGCAAGCACATTGATAGTTAATTCACATAAGAAAATAGATCTATCCCTTCGCTGACACCATAGCTCCTCTGCAAATGTTTTTCCTTCCTTTATTCTAGCAAACAGCTCATGGACCTGATTTAATCCTTCCGGGGCAATTAATTCCTGAAAATACTTCCCTATAAGTTCTTCCCTTTGATAACTAAACATTGAACATATCCTTGTGTTAATGTCAATGAGGCGGTGTTCATAGTCTGTTACAAAAATACCCACAGCAGCTTGATCCACTAAAATGCGATACAGTTCATTGCTTTGACTTAATGATTCTAATTTATGTAATATGTTTTTTCTCCGAGAACCACAGGGAGTGATTTTAATTTTTCTTCTATAGCTTTTTGGCATATTCCATTACCCCTTATAAGGTATACTAATGTGGAATATTAGGCCAGATGAAGGTAAATACCTCTTTAATGACAAATATTTTTGTAATTAATTTGAAAGAAAAAGAAAAACCAGCCTATTTAAACTGGTTTTTCGATGACAAATTATTTTCTTGTCTCATGCCAAATATCTACAATTCCCAATTCCGACAGTCTCTTTTCTGTAGGAATGCCATTGTTATCCCAGCCCATTAGCTCGTAAAACTCATCCAGCATGGGCTTAAGTTCCACAACCTGCCCGGCACTGGGACCCGAAGGCATCTTTTCCTCTGTCATGCGCCTGGGTAAGGTATCATCCTTACGAGAGAAGCCCTCCCTTACATTAAACAACCTTTCCAGGTTAGCAATCCTTTCACAAATCAAAAAGCCCTCTTCTACACTATAATCAATACCTGTAACAGCCTTAAACAAGGCTAAGCCCAGCTCCATGTTCATGCCATTTCTTATTGTGGCACAAACACCTAGGGAGTCCACCAGGGCCATCTGGGCCTGTACCTCACGTACTAGGGCACCTTTACCCTGGTATTGGAATCTTCCTAATCCATCACCAGCCGTTTCTGCCCCCATAGTTGGAGCTATCATGTGGTGGGCACCCTTGGGAGAAATGGCATAGGTTAGTCCCATTCCCTTACAGCCCCTCGGCTCGTAGGTGGGGAATTCCATTCCCTTTACCTGCATGGCTAATTCTGAAGCACCCAGGCTTTCTGCAGCTCGCTTGCTGCCTTCAGCCAGCAGGTTGCCAATGCCCCTGCGTTCACCTATCATTTCTAATATTTTAACCAAACTTTGACCATTGCTAAAGTTTAGCTCTAGGCCTTCCAGTTCCTCTGCTTTGATTATACCGCGCTCATAGCACTCCATGGCAAAGGATACAACTGCACCGGCAGACATGGTATCTAAACCATATAGATCACATATTTCAGTAGCTTTAACCACTGCGTCCAGGGACGACACTCCGCAATTGGCACCTAAAAGACCGGCAGATTCAAATTCAGGTCCTTCAATAAGGGTATTAGCCCAAAGTCCATTTTTAATCTTACCTACTTTACCACAGCCTACCGGACATCCATAGCAGGAGGCATCCACTGTATAATAGTTTTCTTTCATGTACTCGCCGGTAAGTGATTGGTAACCTTCAAAATAACCAGTTTGAAAGTTCTTTGTCCCCCAATAACCCTTAGCATTAGTCCCGTCTGTCATCTCAGGCGTACCATATGCACGGCGAATTTTACATTTAGGACTATTGGCTAGGTTCCGATAAACTTTTTGGGTAAGTTCAGCTAATTCCTGTGGATTAGCTGCTTCAACAGCATTAGTTCCACGGATGGCAATGGCCTTAAGGTTTTTTGAACCTAGGACAGCCCCTGCACCGCCACGGCCAAACTCCCGATGATAGTCGGCCTGAACACAGGCAAAACGGGTTAGCTTCTCACCGGCCGGCCCAATGCAGGCTACACGAATTAGGGAATCCTTTAATTCAGTACGAAGGGTGGTCTGGGTATCATGGGTAGATTTTCCCCAAAGATGAGCAGCATCCCTTATTGTTACTTGATCATTATCGATCCAAAGGTAAACAGGTGTTTCACTGGCACCTTCTATGATAATTCCGTCATAACCGGCAAACTTTATTTCCGGGGCTAAGTGTCCGCCGCACAGGGAGAAGGAATAGGTGTTAGATAGGGGGGACATGAAGGTAACGTTGGCTTTATTAGCCCCAGGTACCATTGTGCCGATTAAGGGAGAAGTTAGAAAGATCAGCTTGTTATCCGGTCCAAGGGGCTCAATATGGGCAGGCAGCTCCTTAATTAGCAAGGCAGCTCCCACTCCACGACCTCCAAAATATCTGGCAAACAGTTCTTTTGGTGTTTCCTCCCTTTCTGCTGTTCCCTTAGTGAGGTTTACCCGCAGCATAACTCCGGTCAATCCCATAACCTTACTCATTATCCTTCACCCCCTTGCGGCATAAGCATTTTCTTACAGCTTCCTCACGAATAGCCCGATCTGTTATTTCCAATGGTAAATAATCAATTGCACCGGCAGGGCATTGGGCCACACACTGGGGATTCCCTTGGCAAAGGTCACAAATTATTACAACTCTTTTTTCTTTATCTAGGGCAATTGCAGCATGGGGGCACGACCTCATGCACCTGCGACAACCTACACATTTTTCTTCATCAACTGCAATTGCGCCGGTTAAGGGATCCTTTGATAATGCTCCAAATTTACAGGAAGCGATGCAGGGACTATTTGGGCACTGCTGGCAAACCACCGGTATGTTTAGATAATCAGTTAGGGATTTAGCTAACTTGATTCGTGAACGAACTGGGTCTACCTTACCATGGTGCCTATAGGCACACCATTGCTCACAAATACGACAGCCCAAACAACGCTCTGGATAGGTCACTAGTACCTTTTTCTTCACAATTATCCCTCCAAAGCATTTATAGATTTTATTTATTTACCTGAATAATTACCTTGGTACCCTTTTGTGAATTTAATGCCTCATCATAGGCCTCTTTAGCTTCACTGAGAGAATAAATTCTCTCAACCAGTATGGATTTAAATACTTCCTTCATGGGGGTACTCATAATCTGAGCAGCTATTTCTAAGTCCTTTTTGGTATACATCTGGCTGCCAATAATATAACTTTCCCTCTTACACATTTCAAAAATATTTAATTCCAGTGTTCTTTCAAAGGTACCTAATATAACGATTACCTCCGGTGCCGGATCTGTAGTGACCAGCATATCCAATACCTTTTTATTGCCGGTGCATTCAAAGGCCACCGGCCTTGTGTCCTTAATGGGTATATCCTTAATACCCTGGAATACTTTAAAGCCTATTTTTTCAGCCAGTTCTTTACGATTGGCATTTATTTCTACCATACTAACATTCATACCAAGCTTTTCCCTCAGGTATAGGCCGATCAGAATACCGATGGTGCCGGCACCTGTTACAATAGCTTCTTTAGTGCTAATCTTAATTCTTTCTAACAGACCCACACAATGTACTACAACAGCCAGGGGTTCTAGTAATGAAGCCTCCAGCAAATCACAGCCTTCCGGCAGCTTTATTAAATTTTCTATGGGTATGGAGACTTCCTCGGCTAAACAACCAGTAACCTGGAAGCCGACAACTTTACGATTCACACATTGGTTGGGATAGCCCAATTTACAGTACTCACATTCCTTACAACCAATGAGTGGTACCACGGCAACCTTATCTCCCACTTGCAGGTTGTCTTTATTATTGCCTATTTGTGTTATGATTCCTACGGCCTCGTGGCCAAGCACCGCAGGTGGTTTAACCTTGGGATGTTTCCCTTCGTACACATGTAAATCAGATCCACAGACACCACAATAAACTACCTTAATAATGGCACAGCCCTCTTGCAAAGCTGGGGCAGCAGATTCAATTATTTCAAACTCGAAGGGCCGTACAGTTAATGCTTGCCTCATCATAATTTCCTCCTTGTTCTAGCCTGCATAATTGCCCAATAACCTTGGTACAAAAAGAATGAGATCGGGCATAAAAATGAAAGCTACAGTGATAGCCACCAATACAAGCATAAAGGGTAAAGCTCCCCGAGACGCTTCTTCTAAGGATAATTTGCCAATAGTCATGGCAATAAAGACATTGGCACCCAGTGGCGGTGTCAGCAGGGCCACCTCATTGGTGAGAACCCACAGTATGCCAAAGAAAACTGGATCTATGCCTAGCTGTATAATTACGGGTAAAAGAATTGGCACCAGGATAACTATGGTTGACAGAGTCTCCATGAACATGCCAAGCATGAAGAGCATTAAACAAATCAGCAGCAAGATTACTTCCGGACTATTACTTATTGAAAGCATAGCTGCGGCAACTGTTTGAGGTACCTCATAGAGGGTTAAAAATCTACCAAAAAGTACTGATACACCAACGATAATCATGGACGTACCGGAGGTAATATTGGTTAGCTTGATGCTATCCCAAAGACCTTGCAGGGTTAACTTTTTAAGAATAAATCTACCTACAAATAAGGCATAAAAACATGCTACAGCAGAAGCTTCTACCGGAGTAAATATTCCTGAATAGATACCCCCTAGAATTATTACCGGAGCCATCAGGGACCAAATATTTTGCCTGAAGATTTGAATTATTTCTTTTGTGGTATAGGTTTTATCCATACCCTTGTAACCACGTTTTCTAGCGATAAAGTAACAGGTCAGCATTAGTGCCGTACCAACTATCGCTCCTGGCAACATCCCTGCCATAAATAATGTACCAACTGATACATTGGCCATAACCCCGTAAATAATCATAGGATTACTTGGCGGAATTAAAATTCCCAGGGTGCCGCCCGTCGCACAAACGCCCGCACCAAATTTTTTGTCGTAGCCAGCCCTGAGCATTGCCGGCAGCATTAGTGTACCCATGGCAGCCACCGTTCCCGGTCCGGAACCAATCATTGCCGCAAAAAACATACAGCCCAGAATGGTAACAAGGGCCAAGCCACCCCTGATCTTACCAACAAATATTTTAGCAACATCAATTATTTGGTCTGCCATGCCGCCGCGTTCCATGATAGCACCTGCGAATATAAAGGCAGGTATGGCTAAGAGGGGAAACATATCCCCTACCTTTACCATATCCAAAGGAACAATATCCAGTGGTATATGACTAAAGGTCAAGACAAAAATTGTAGAAATTCCTAAAGATATGTATATGGGTACACCCAATAAGAGGGTCGCAAACAGGACAATCCATATTCCCCAGGTTTCAAGCACTTTATAATCCCCCTATCCCCTACGCGGTCTTATCCTTAATGATTCCGAAGTCAGTCAGCATTCTAATAAACATCCTAACAGTTACGAAGACAAAGGCAATTGGTACCATTGCATAGACATACCGCATGTCCCAGCTGAGAATGGGAGATATTTGAGGGAAGTCTTTCATTTCATAAATAACCTTAAACCCTAAATAAATAACAAAGCCATTAAAGGCAAAGGAAATAACATATTGAATGATTTCTAATACCTTTTTGAATTTTCCCGGTAGAATGTTAACTAATAAGGTTACTCGAAAGTGGGCCCCTTGCTTGGCTCCCAGGGCTGCAGCAAAGTACACCATGGTTAAAAAGGCAAATCTCAAAAGCTCCTCAGACCATGCAATGCCTGTTCCGAAAACATACCTTGCAATAACCTGAATGAACAACAGAGTGATAACCGTACAAAACAATACAGAGGCTATAATTTCTTCAATATTATTAACCACTAATTTAAAGATTCTCATTTTATCACCCACTTGCCACTAGAATATTGTTATAGAACCTTCACCGGGAAGGTTCTATAACATTTTAAATCAACTTATGGTTTTTCCCTTCCAAGAACTGCCATAGCCTTATCTAAGATAGTAGGATCGGGCAGTTCCCCGTAGAATTTTGGCCAGATAGACATGGCATTTTTCATCCACTGTTCTTCATCAGAAGGAGGTCCGCTAATTTGTAAACCCTTGGCCTCTAGCTCCTTTTTCAGATCAGCTTCCGTTTTTACCATCAGATCACGGTTCTCTTGCATAACTTCCTGACCGGCCTTGGTGATAGCTTCCTGAATGTCTTGTGGTAGGCCTTGGAACCACTTGTCATTGACAATAATGCAACCTAACCAAATCTTGTAATGCAGCTCGGTTACATAGCTTTGTACTTCATACATTTTGGACTGATAGATACTGGAGTAGGGGTTTTCCTGGCCATCCACTACCTTTTGCTGTACCGCATTGAAGGTTTCATCCCAGGCAATGGGCACCGGCTCAACACCCCAGGATTTGAAGGCTTCAACAACATATTTGTTGTTTGGCACCCTAATTTTTAAACCTTTTAAGTCTTCCATACTATTAACGGGTCTTTTGCTATTTGTTAAATGACGGAAGCCTTGCTCCAGCCAAGCTACACTTCTGGTACCACTTTCTTTAATCTGCAGTTCATTTAGGTCATCAGTAATAGAATCTACTACTTTATAAGTTTCCTCTCTGCTCATAAATAGATAAGGGAAGTCATAAACACCGATTGAAGGGGAAAATTGTGTCATGTTACCGGCGGTAATCATAGCCATTTCTATGATACCCTTTTGTACGTCAGGAACGTTTTTCTGTTCACTGCCTAGTTGACCACCAGGATACAATTTTACTTCAATTTGACCATTACTATATTTTTCCATTTTTTCTTTCATTGATTTAGCGGCTTCATAGGCTGGAACGCCGTCTATGGCAGCATCGGGAAGACTGTATTTAATAACTATTTTTTCTCCGGTCTCTTTCTTTCCGCCGGATTCTGTTGAGGAACTGCCGCAGCCTGAAAAGATCAATGCTGCTGAAAGTACCATGGCTAACACTAACAACATCTTTTTTGCCTTCAACATTTTCAATCCTCCATCCAAGTAATTAGATATCATACCTCATACCTCTATGTAGTTCATTTTACCACCCTGCCACCCTTCACCCCCCTTATCTTTAAAATGGGGCCGGAAATTTTATCTAACAGAGTCTGCCCTAATTTTGTATTTATTAATTAACTAGTAATTCACTGAGGCTTAACTAAAGTTATTTTTCTTCAGCTATAATTCCATTTTCAAACTCAATGGTATCGTTATTTAACAAAACCCTATACCGATACCTGTCTGCCCGATAATAGTTCAGTGAAACCTCATAGGGCTTACCCTGGGAATAGACTACCCGCTGCATTACCAGCATGGCTGCTCCCTCTGAAATACCTAACTTATTTGCTTCCTCAGGTCCCGCCAGAGTTGCGTAAATATCCTGGTGGGCCTCTTCCAGGCGAATGCCAAGCTCCTGCTGGGCAACCTCATAAGTCCCCCGACGAACCAAATCATGCTCTGATAATTTTTTCCCGACAAACACTGGCCAAAAGCTTTTGACTAATACCACGGGAGTATTATCCATTAGTTGGATTTTTTCAATTAGAAACACCTTTTTTGTTTTAAAAACCTCAAGCCCAAGATCTTCAAACTCGGATATTTCGACTTGATCGACCCTGATTAATTTAGAGCTTGGTTCATATCCCTTTTCCCTTACCTGGTCAAAAAAACCCGTAAGCTTACCAAGGGTTTCAACATATTGCTTTTTAATAAAAGTTCCCTTGCCTGGCTTTCTTTCCAGCCAACCTTCTCGAACCATTTCATCAACAGAGCGGCGTACCGTTGTACTGCTTACACCATAGGCCTTCATTAGCTCCTTATCGGTGGGAAATAGTTCTCCTATACCCCATTCGCCGCTCTGCAGTCTCTTTCGCAAATCATTAGAGACTTGAAAATGTAAAGGAAGTTGCGGATTTTTCATAATGTTTTAACCTCACATTTTTGTGCATATATGTAATATTGCAATATTACATATATGTTAAAAACATTATAAAGTCCAATCCAAAACCAGTCAATTGAAACTTTATAAAATTAAGACTTTTTCAAAAATTGGTTAAGGGTAATGTAATTTGGTTCCCACTGCCCCACCAAATTTTTCAACCATTCAATAAACTCCTGTGTAACCTGCTTCCTCTGAATGTCATAGAACTCTTTGGGCATTGTTTTCTCTTTACCCCCTACCTCTAAAAGTGGGTATGTAGCAAAGTTTAGTTCTTTTTCTGAGCAGTCACCAGTTATATTTATCATGCAGCCACCTAAACCGGCAACGGCGGCACGAACAGCCACCCTACCATTCAAATAGGCTTCCTGTTCATCCACCTCAGATCGAGCAGGTGCAAAGCACCTTTGGACCATGCCAAGATCCTGAGCCCTGGCACGAACCTTTAGCTTCCGGGCTATAAGGTCAGCAAGATAACTTGATGCACCGCCAAATACTTGGCTGCCCTTTTTAACATCGGCAAAGGGACTACTTCCAATAGGATTATGATCATGGTCTTTAAGCCCTTCACCAACCACTACGGTAGCATAGCCTAATAGCTTAATCACTTTATCAACTTCTTCCAAAAACTCCTTTTCATCAAAGGGAATCTCCGGTAGATAGATTAGATGTGGAGCCTTGTCTGAATATTCTTTAGCCAATCCTGTGGCAGCAGCAAGCCAGCCTACATTTCTTCCCATAACCTCCAGAACCCTTACCTGTTCAAAGGTACGCATGGCATAAAGATCTAAGCCTACATCCAACGTAGCCTGGGCCACATATCTGGCGGCACTTGCATAACCCGGCGTATGGTCCAGGCCAAAGATATCGTTATCGACAGTCTTAGGCACACCAATAACCTGAAGATTTTTTCCCAATTTCATGGCCTCTTCGGAGATCTTCCCGGCAGCAAACATAGTTCCGTTGCCACCTATTTGCAAGTAATAACCAGCCTGGAGTTTCTCTAACTTGATTGGGATTTCCTTGAAATCCGACGGTGTTAAATGCATGCGACTAGAGCCCAAAAATGCCCCAGGAGTATTCCTTAATTGTTTTAGTTCCAAATCATCAAATGAAGAAAGCTTTATAAATTTTCCATCAAATAGTCCATGAAAACCACAAATACAACCAATAACCTCTTTAATTTCCGGGTAGTTTCGCGACTCCTCAATGATTCCAGCCAGCGTACTATTAATTACTGCAGTTGGCCCTCCGGTTTGGGCCACAACCAGTGTCCTTAATCCGGGCACCAGTTTTTCACCTCCCTTTCAATCTAACTGGTTAGTTAAATTGATTTACGCCAATCAGAATCAAAGAACCTAAGTTTTTCATAAACCAGATCGGATACCGCCTCTTTACAGGCCTGTGGAACACCGATCATATCATAGGAATTGGGCTTATGCTGATGTGTGGCGATAAATGCCTCAATGTAAGCTTTTTTTACTTCTGTTCCGATATTTATCTTTTTAATACCATGCTCTACAGCCAAGGCAAACTGGTTTTTTGTTAAACCTGTCCCACCATGAAGAACTAAAGGTATTTTACTTTGCCCCTCACATTCTTTTAATATGTCAAAGTTCAAATTTGGTTCTCCATTGTAGAGACCATGGGCGTTGCCGATGGATACTGCCAATGCATCCACTCCGGTAGCTGCAATAAATTCTGAAACCCTTTGGGGATCAGTCATCTTACTGTTCTTAACTTCTTCACCGTCTTCGATTCCGGCCAGAGCACCTAACTCACCTTCCACAGATACACCTAAACAGCGTGCTGCTTCTACAACCTTAGAGGTTAATGAGATATTCTCTTCAAAGGACAGGTGCGAGCCATCAATCATGACAGCGCTAAAGCCCATTTTCATAGCTCTAAGACAAACACCAAAATCCTTGGCATGATCCAAAAATACCACCACAGGCACTGCAGCCTTTTCTGCCAACTCCACTAATATTTTCCCAATATACTCATTACCTGGTCTTGCCAGAACAGGTCCCCCTACCATGGCAATAACAGGTAGATTTGCTCTCTCTGCCCCCTGAATAATCCCTTGCGCCGTATAAAGATCATATGTACTAAAGGCACCCACAGCACAATACTGGTCCTTTGCTGCTAAAACTTCACTTAATGTTACCAGCGGCATTTAATCACTCCCATTGTCCTTAATTGATTTAGTATGGTAACCAAAAAATTAATTTCTGTAATATTGCAATATTACATATTTGCATAATTGCGTAATGGCTTTATTATATTGTGAATATTCACTTTGGTCAATAAAGTTATTTGCATTTCTATTTTAAAAATAAGAGGGTAGCTCATAAGAGCTACCCTGCTAAAATAATATTCCATCCTCAATATTAACTGCTTCATTTTTCAACACTACTCGATATCGGTATCTATCTGCCCGGTAGTAGTTGACCGATAACTCGACGGGCTTATCACCTAAAAAGGCCATTCTTTTCATCATCAAAATTGGATCTCCTGGCTGAAGTTCCAAATATTCAGCTTCCTCAATTCCAGCAATTGCAGCTGATATATACTGATGAGCTTCCTGCAGCTTAATTCCTAATTCTTTTTGAATAATTTCGTAGGTCCCTTGATTAGTCAAATTATATTTAGCTAATTTTTGGCCTATTTCTATGGGCCAAAAGCTTTTTACCAGTACAATAGGGTTTTCATCTACAAATTGAACCTTCTTAATAAGGAATAGTCTACTTGAATTAAACAGACTTAGCTCGGAATCTTCAAATGTGTCTATATCAACTTCCTCAAGCTGCAAAACCTGCGAGCTTGGACGATACCCCTTATCCCTAACTATATCAAAAAAACCGTTAAGCTTTCCTAATGTCTCAATATACTGCCTTTTAATAAAAGTTCCCTTACCAGGTTTTCTTTCCAGCCAGCCCTCACGCACTAGTTCGTCAATTGCCCTACGTACTGTGGTACTGCTTACATTAAAGATTTGCATCAATTCTTTATCACCGGGAAAAAGTTCACCAACAGCCCACTGGCTGTCTATAAGCTTCTTTCTTAATTCATTTGAAATCTGGTAATGTAAAGGCAGAGGTAGATTTTTCATAATTTCCTCCCCAAATTATGCAAATATGTATAATTATCAATATGTTTATTAATTATACCATATAAATACACAACCTTTCAAAAATAGCTTAATCTGCAGATTTCCCAAACCTTTGAGGTTTGCTAATTTTATTAGATAATAAAGGGACTAACCTCAAATGAGATTAGTCCCTCAGATTGTCAAGAAACTACCTATCTTCGGGTTTTAGTAATCCCTCACGACTCCTCTCTCCGCAGTGGACAGCGCTTGTATAAACCTTATCTTTTCTTAACCTTATTGTTGTTCCAAATATTCTTCCAGCGTAATGCCCTTGTCCATAATCTCTTTCGCGTGTGGCGTTCCTACATAGCGGTAATGCCACGGTTCAAACGGAACACCCGTCACATCCTCCTTACCTTTAGGATAGCG
The DNA here is from genome assembly GCF_030577015.1 of Desulforamulus aquiferis. Classification (NCBI taxonomy): domain Bacteria; kingdom Bacillati; phylum Bacillota; class Clostridia; order Eubacteriales; family Peptococcaceae; genus Desulforamulus; species Desulforamulus aquiferis. The sequence continues at coordinate 103,723 of NZ_JARPTC010000014.1, forward strand.
GATAATGAACCCATACTCCGCACAATGCTTAGCAAGCCACTCAAATTGTGGTGTCAATTCAAAGCTTTCGTTTCCGTATGCGATTACATCAAAGGCAAGCCCAGTCTCATGCTCACTCTCGCCGGGTTTTGCCGCAAATCCATCTGCGGAGATGGAGAAAACCATTTTTTGTTCCCCACGTGAACGGTATCCGCTGGTAATGATGAAGCCCCTCACACCGTCCTTCTGTGCCGCCGCAAACATCGCATCCATTGCTTGATAAACGTCTTCACTAACTTCAATGTCTGTTTTCGCCAACTGAAAATGCTTAATTCTTTGGTTATAGAGATTTACAAGCTTTTCAGGTCGATAATCTTTCGGCAGAGGATTCTTAGTGTTTATAAGCAAAATATCTTCCGATGATTTGCTTGTATATGGAGCGTTTGTTGATGACTTGCTCAAAGGAGGTGCGCCCACATGCGGATTGTCCGTCAAAAATTCATCCCTTGGCTGTACTCCGTCATTTGATCTGTTCCTATCGCGTTCCGAGTCAGCATATTTAACAAAGGAAAAAGTCGCCACGCACAATACTAAAATAATCACCACAATATAAACAAAACGTTTCAATATAGCAGTCTCCTTTCACCATAATGTGGAGAGCCTGGGTGATATTCCGCGCCAATGCACGGGCAATTCCGATACGCGGCTACTCGCCGCTTTTGCTCAGATAGTCGGATTCAGCATACATGCTCATGAATCGGAATTCGTGTTCACCATGGTTATTATTATGGCAAACCCATCTGTATTTTCCCTGTAGCCAACCTGTAGTTTGTCTGTGGCGGCGAGAAACCAAAAAAAGGCCGGCAGAGATAACCCTGCCGGTCAAAATAATAAACTATAGCTACATCACTGGTGGACGCATCATGACAAAGTGACTGAGATAAAACAGATAGGCGAAACGCCATACTACCCAAACAGTCACTACCAAAGCAAGCATATTGACAATCTTAGCAGTACTGCTTTTGAAAATCTTGAATAAAATGTCACCAATACCGATGCCGATTATCCCTCCAAGCGTGTTGTCCAATATGTCGGTTACGTCGGTTATTCCCATTGCAAAAATGAATTGTATAACTTCAAACGATAAGGATAAACCGATAACAGTAAGAGCTTTTTTCATAAAAGGCCATTCGCTTTTCAACATGCGGATATAGATGCCCAATGGTATAAAAAGAAGTATATTATAAATAATTTCACGCAAGACTATAACACCATTTTCATCGAAAGACCCCTGAAACGGCATTAAGTTGATTACTCGCACCCCGTCTGATAACTCAGAATAAAATGGCAGTTTGAAAAGAATAATCCCTGTCAAAACCAGTATATATACAAGGAACAATAAAATTGTAAGAGTTTTTTGTTTTTCCAGTTTCAATGATTTTTCTCCTTATGGCTGTTTACACCTTCGATAAGTTCATCCAGAAAAGAACACCGTCCGAGGTATTTTTTAAAGTGAAGTCAATGTTCATGGCCTCCAGGGTTTTCCGCACGATGGTCAGCCCCAAGCCGCTCCGTCCGTTTTTCCGGCTCCGCGCTTGTTCTACGCGGTAGAATGGGTCAAACAGCTTCGGCAAAATCGCTTCGTCAATCCTTGCTCCTGAGTTCAACACACAAAGGCGATATTGGTCAGTCGCATATACAGTCCATATCCGAATCTCGCTCCCTTGAGGGGTATTCTGCACCGCATTCAATATGATATTGGAAAGCGCCTTTTTCAACATTTTGGGATCGGCAAGACAGGTCTGCCCAGCAGGAATATCCATTACGATACGTTGACCGTTTACCTCAGACAATGTTTGAAAGTCAGGCAGCAGGTCGACTACTGCCTGTCTGATGTCCAGTTTTTCAGGAACGGGTACAATTTTTCCGTCGTTAAGGCTGACAATCTCCAAAATCTCCGATATGGTTTTACTCTGTGTGTCCATCATCTTCACGCATTCACGCAGGTATTTGGGGTGGTCTTTGTAATCGCCTACATTTTCGAGCATTCCCTCTAACAAAACACTTGTGGCTGCGATTGGTGTTTTTAACTCATGGGAAGCCGCCGAGAAGAAATATCGCTGTGTTTCCTCTAATTCACGCTCCCGCAGGATTTCGTCCTCTAATTTGGAAATGGTTTCTTTCAGCTTTTCATACATGGAGTGAATGTCGCGGGCTAATGTGCCGAGTTCATCTTTACGCTCCGGCGCGGGCGGAACCTCTTCAAGATTCGCCATCTTGCTTGTATTATCCGTCAAAATTTTGATTGGCTTCGTTATCTGCCGGGCAAAAATATACGCGCCTATAACGCAGACGGCAAGCATGGCGGACAACATAACTAGCACACGCTCTATCAAGTTACCATATCTCAATGAAAATATATCATCTTTGACGACGTGAAGCGAATAACCGCCGTAAAGATACACCAATAAATCGGATTTTCCGCTGCTGGTGTCAAAATCGTCAAAATTGCCGGATTCATTGCCGGGGGTCATATAGACGATGTTGTTGTCCGTGTCTGTAATGTAGAACTGAAAGGATTGGTTCCTGTTATGAAACTGATTCGCCAGCTCGGTAATATCAGCAGTCCCCGGCGGCGTCCGGTCAATTAATTGCTTAAATGCGCCGCTGATTTCCCGAAGTTGTTGTCCAGAATAATATGCCATAATTTGTGTCGAAAAAAGGACTCCCGTCGCACCGACTAGCAACCCAGAGAAAATTATCGTATAAATGAATACCTTGATGAATATTCCGATTTTCTTCATGTCCTTTCTTCCTCCAAGCGATAACCCACACCGCGAACAGTCTTGATAATATTATCCGGTAACTTGGCCCGCAGGTTTTTAATGTGGGTATGCACGGTGCTACCGTCACCGTCAAACTCATAGCCCCACACACGGGATAAAATCACCTCATGAGATAGGGTTCGGCCTTTATTCTGAACCAGCAGCATTAGGATTTCAAACTCTTTGAGAGTCAAAACAATTTCCTCGCCGTTATAGGTAGCCTTGAAATCTTCCGGTAAAAGCGTCAGCTTGCCGCAACGGACTTCCTTTGCCAATGCACCGCTTCGCCGGAGCAGGGCTTCCACGCGTTTCAGCAAAAGCTGAATCTTGAATGGCTTTGTCACATAATCATCCGCTTCCGAGTCAAAGGCCTTGATTTGATTCTCATCATCGGAAAGCGCGGTCATCATCAGAATAGGAGTATTGTTATTCTTGCGGAACTCCCGCAAAAGTACATGCCCGTTCATTCCCGGCAGCATTATATCGAGAATGACCAACTGATAGGTGTTGTCGTAAAACTTGGTGTACGCTTCGTCGCCGTCCAAGCAGGCATCCACCTTATATCCCGCCTCGGATAAAAAGGCTTTGACTGTATTGCAGATATGCTCATCGTCCTCGACTAGCAGAATGTGAATATCCATATCCTCGCCTCCATGATTTATTATATTACTTCTTCCTGTAGTTTACCTGTAGTGAGGATCATGTCATTCTGCGCCTTCAGTATAACGTCTCCATTCTAAAATAGCTTAATCTGCAGATTTCCCAAACCTTTGAGGTTTGCTTATGTTATTATATCAATAACTATTTATGGAAATTTACCTATAGGCGAGGTGGTTTAATTGTCCTTTAAAGAATTAATCAGCAAAAGATATAGCGTACGGTCATACAAACCTGATCCTATTAGCGAAGAATTACTGGAGCAAGTGCTTGAAGCTGCCTGCTTAGCACCAACTGCTGTTAATAAACAGCCCTTTAAATTTATCGTAATTCATACCGAGGGTAGGCAAGAAGAGCTAAAACCAATTTATAAAGGCTCCTTCTTTACTGAAGCACCTATTCTTATCTGCGCCTGTTTAATAACTTCCCAGGCTTGGTCCAGAAAATACGATAATAAAAATTATGGTATCGTAGATGTAGCAATAGCAATGGATCATTTGATTTTAGCAGCCACCGAACTTGGTTTAGGGATATGTTGGATTGCTGCCTTTAATCCTAATGTGGCTAGACAAGTACTGAATTTGCCTAATACTGTTGAGCCAATCGCCTTTACACCTTTAGGCTATCCCAATGACTCAATGGGCCTGAGGGTAAGAAAACCATTAAATGACCTAATTATCTATGATAAGTGGCAATAATAAAGGGACTAACCTCCTATTGAGGTTAGTCCGCAGATTGTCGAGAATCGGCAGTAGACAGTGCTAAAATTCAGTATATATTTTAACTGCATCACGTAAAAATTCAGCGGTTCCCGGTTGTTCCTGATCATAATATGCGGTAAATCTTTGGTCATCTACATACATTTGGGTGACTCCTAAATGAGCTTCTTTGGTATAACCGTCCCAAAAATAGCTTAGCCATTGTCGATGTAAATCTGCTGCTTGTTGGGCCAAGGGGCTGCCAGGATCACCAGTTTTAAAAGCCTTTTGAAGCACCTCCATAACCTCATTGCTCAGTCTTGTGACCTCATCATATTGTTCCTGGGACATATTTAATACCTTTTGATTAGACCTGTCAACAGTCTGGTCACCATACTTTTCACGTATCTCATTACCGTATTTTTTTTCGTTTTCTTCTATTACCTCTTGTTTAAAGCCTGCAAATTTTTCTTTATCTTTCATTGTTGCTCTCCCCTCCGCTGACTCAATAGTTTTATCAATATTTGTAATCAACAAATTCAATTGGTTCCTTTTTTGGAGAAGTTTCTCCCGGTGTTCCCTTAAAGTTTTGGTTCTATTAAAGGTGGGATCAATTAATATCTCCTTGATAGTTTCGAGACTCACATCAAGTTCCCTATAAAATAGAATTTGCTGCAATCTATCAACCTGGGCCTGACCATATATGCGATAACCTGATGAATTTATTCTTGCCGGCTTTAGAATCCCCAGTTCATCATAGTATCTCAGGGTCCTTGTACTGACGCCCGCCAGTTGACTTAGCTTTTTTATGGTATATTCCATCCTCTCACCTCCTGCTAGAGTCAACTATACACCTTGACGCAGCGTCAAGGTCAATTGGTCATTTTTAACTATAATAAGTATTTTTAAAGGATTTTATTATTTTCAAATGGAACACTATATAGCAATGCTAGAAAATGAGGTGACATACATAGAAATGATAAATTTAAAAATTTTCTCCGACTATGCTTGACCCTTTTGTTATATCGGCAATGGTATTGTCGAAAGCTTAGCTAAAGATTACCCCTTGAATATTGAGTGGCTAGGTTATGAACTTCGCCCCGAAAGGCCACAGGAAGGCGAGCTATTGAGCAGGTTGTTTCCGGATTTTGACCCTGAGGCTGCTAACCAGAGATTTAATAAAATTGGTGCGGAGTTCAACCTGATTTTTAGACCAGTGAACTTTTTACCTAATACCAGGTTAGCCCTATTAGCAACTGAATATGCTAAAGATCTGGGTGTCTTCAAAGAGTTTCATAACGGGGTGTTCAGGGCCTATTTTACAGAGGGTAGAAATATTGGTTGCAAAGAGGCAATCCTGGAAATTGCCTTGTCCCTTGGTATGAATATAAAAGAAACTGAAGCTGCCTTGAGTAATCCTAATTACTTGACACGGCTTGAGCAAAATCGCCAATCCGGCATTCCCTGGCAGGTTACAGGTTTACCAACCTTCATTATTAACGAAGAGAAACGAATTGTTGGCGCCCAGTCATTAGCTTCTTTTAAAAGAACATTGGAACAATTTTTATAGTTAAAGCCACCTGAAGGTGGCTCAGTATGCTGAAAAAGATTCAACTGGGTTTTAATAATCCCGAACAGTGACATTCGAAGCAGTGAAAATAGCGCTTCGCGAAGCTGAGGATGCGAAAATGGGTGAGCGGACATGGATGTCCGCGAAAGCCTGAGGTAAACACGATGTTTACTCGAAGGCGGCCCATTTTCGCCCGAAGCGAGCGATTATCGCTGTCCACTGCGGAGATAGGAGTCGTGAGGGATTATTAAAACCCGAAGGTAGTTTCTTGACAATCTGAGCTACCTGAAGGTGGCTTTAAAAATATATTATTAAGCATATTGTAAATATTATTGAATTAATAATTTCTATTTTTCCTATTGCCAGCGGAGTTAAGCTGCGTCCATAACAAATAAATGCCCTTACCATACTTGGAAGATAGGCTACCAAAAGAAGCCCACTTCCAGAAATAATAGATAATATTATTAATATCATTAAATGGTAGCTCCAGGATAAATATTTGTAGCTTATATTTCTCCTTTCACGCAGCATGGTTTTAACAAAAAACACACTGCCCATGAAAAATATTACACAAAATAACCAGGCCAGCCAAAGTTTGTTGCCAAATCCCCCCAGAGACAAATAGCCACTGGCTACTACCCCCAAAGACAAGATTGATATAGTGCTAAAATTACTGAGCATTCCCCTCTCTTTTTTTACTTGAATAAAGTATATATTGACAAGCAGCAAGGGCACTACCAAAAGCCCCAGCCATAGAATCCCAGGATATTTCGCAATTGGCACCGCCAAACCAAATATTGCCAAGGCACCATATATAATGGACCACTTTTTATAATCATCTACACCATTCCTTGCCCCTATGATATTCAGCAAACAATAAGCACAAAGAAAAAGGAACAGAAGGCCCAGGAAAAGGGGCAGATGAAGCCAGCTTTGCTGACTTAGTCCTAACCCAACTATAAAGGGAACAGCCAGCATTGCCCATACTCCATGTTCCTTGGGTAATATTATCATTATTAAACTCACCTCAATTCAAAGTATAACTTTCTATAGTAAAATAAACAGTGATGTAGATTACACAAGCTTAACAACAAACAAATAGGGAGTGCATTCCCAGTGGAGTGCACTCCCTTCATTTCTTATGCCAAACCTTCTTTTTTTCTAATGATAAATTTATATAGTTCCATTATTACTAGGATAGATGATGCAGTGAGTAGGAGATATACCCAGGATTCTGCAGATATTGGTGCCACCCTTAAGACCCTCTGCATGATAGGGATATGCATGGCTGCCACATGGATGCTTAAGGCAACAAGAATACCTATCATCAAGACCTTATTTCTGCTAAAGGGAATCTTGAACACCGAAATATATTCGGAACGACAGTTTAATGTATGGAAGTTACCAAACAAAACCACCAGTAAGAATAGCATATTCCTGGCCTCTGCTTCCGGCCAACCTCCTTCTAACAGCCAAAACCAAGCTCCAAAGGAAATTATGCCGATGGCCACTGAGGAAACTAATGTCTGGCGTATCATTTGCGGATCAAAAACACCTTCGTTAGGCCTGCGGGGTGGCCTCTTCATAGCTCCAGGTTCCCCTCCCTCGAAGGCTAAGGCAACGTCTTGAATGCCGTTTGTTACCAAGTTTAGCCAGAGCAACTGCACGGCCAGCAGAGGTATGGGCAGTCCGGTAAAAAGGGCCAGTACAAATAATAGAATTGAAGCGGCACCTGCTGAAACTAATAAATAAATAACCTTGCGAATATTGTCATAGGCATATCTGCCCTCTTCTATCCCTGCCACCAAGGAGGCAAAATTATCATCGGTTACTATGATTGAGGCGGTGTCTTTGGCCACATCTGTACCAGAACCCATGGCTACACCCACATTAGCCTTGCGCATGGCAGGGGCATCATTAACACCATCACCTGTTACCGCAACAAAGTGTCCATTCTTTAACAAAGCATCAACTATTTCTAGCTTTTGCATGGGGGTTACGCGGGCAAAGACATGGGTATTGGCTATCTTTTTAACAAATTCCTTACTTTCAGGGGGACCAATTTCCGATAATTGCATACCTGTTGCAACATCTTCCCACTCCTTAGCTATACCCAACTCCCTAGAAATGGCCAAGGCAGTTGCAGGATGATCCCCCGTTATCATCACAACATCAACCCCTGCCCCTTTACACTTATCTACTGCTTCTTTAACCTCCGGACGAAGCGGGTCGATTAAGCCAATCAACCCGAGCAGAGTAAGCTTAGGTAAATGCTCCTCCTGGTACTCTTCCCTCTCCTGTTCTATCTCCCCACTGGCGACAGCTATCACCCGGTAGCCCTTTTCAGATAGTATATTAACTTCTTGCTCTATAGCCCCGGGATCTATGCTTGTGGGACCCTGTTCGGTAAGAATACTCTGGCACCTAGGCAATAATACTTCAAGGGCACCCTTTAGGGCTACCTTAATTCTACTCTCTTCTCTATAAAAAACTGCAGCATACCTTCTCTCAGATTCAAAGGGTATCTCTCCGGCCACGTTTATTTCCTTTTTAATTTCATTGGGATCATAACCCATTTTATACCCAAAGGCTAATAGGGCTACGTCCACCGCATCTCCAGAGTGCTCCCATTGCTCTCCAGCTTGTTTTAATCTGCCTTCATTACAAATAATACCCGCCTTGGCCAGCTCTTTAAGCCGTTGCTCGGCAGCCCCACTTGGTTTCTGGTTCTGCTCATCAGTTACTTTCCCTTCACCGGAATAGCCTTGACCAGTAACTTGATATTGTTCTCCTGGAGCCAAAGCTACCATTTTTACGGTTTGCATGTTGACTGTAAGAGTACCTGTTTTATCACTGGCAATACAGGTGCAACTGCCCAGTCCCTCTACAGCAGTTAATTTACGGACAATGACATTTCTCCCAGCCATCCTGCGAGTTGCGATGGAAAGGGCTACCGTGATTGCCACGGGCAGTCCCTCTGGAATAGCAGCCACCGCTAGGGCCACGGCTATGAAAAATATTTCGTCATAGGGCATGCCCTGTAGGAATGATATAACTGATAAAAGGGATACGGCAACTAGTATGGCATAGCTGATAATTTTCGTAAATCTCTCCATGCGGATAACCAATGGGGGTTTAGTACTTTCTGAAAAGGTAACGGTTTTGGCAATTTTCCCCACTTCGGTTTCCTGTCCGATATTGACTACCAATCCTAAGCCACGGCCAGCCATTACGGTTGACCCGGCAAACAACAAGCTTGTTCTCTCAGGCAGAGCAGTCTCAATGGCTACAGAATCGGGGTTTTTATCCCTGGCTATGGATTCTCCTGTTAAAAGAGATTCGTCTACTGTAAGCTGGTTACTCTGAATCAATCTTATATCTGCAGGAACCTTGTTGCCAGACTCAAGCAACACCACATCTCCTGGCACTAAATCCTCAGCGTTGATCTCCTGCTCCATGCCATCTCTTCTAGCTACTACCACCACTTTTAATAAATTTTGAAGGGCAGCCGCACTTTTCTCTGCATTCCATTCCTGCACCGTGCCAATGATTGCATTTAAAAGCACCACGCCAAAAATAAAGATTGCATCAACTATTTCTCCCAATAGGACAGATATTACTCCCGCCACAAGCAATATGTAAATTAATGGGCTTAGAAACTGGTGCAAAAAAATTCCCACCAGTGTAGGAGGTTCCTTCACTTGCAAGATATTACTGCCGTATCTTTGCCGCCTCTCGTTAACTTGATTTTCATTAAGGCCATTTAGATTTGTGTCAAGTTTCCTCACAACTTCTTCTTCTGTAGTAGCATGCCAATGCTTTACAGGTAACAGTTCAGCTTTATTTTCCATCCAGAAATAACGTCCTCCTAACAGTTTTACATCCTAGGATAGTATGTACATTTCAACAAGTCAAAAATTCTCTTGCCCAAGTATATTTAAGACTACCTGAATATTTTTATCAAACATTCAGCTTATCTTCAGCAAGGATTAATTTTAGCATGGTAAATTTATCTTTATTATAATATTGGAGGCTATATGATGAAAAGAATATTTGTTACCCTGCTTTTATCAATGTCACTTTTTTTATTCATTTCTGCCAGTGCAAATGCAGCAACAATCAGCAAAGCAATCGATGTTAATTATCAGGACATTCAACTTTTAGTAGACGGCAGTGTTATAACTGTGCAACCAGACGAAGAACCATTAGTTTATAACGGCAGAACCTTTGTTCCTATCAGACTGGTGGCAGAGGCGTTAAATCTTAGTGTGGAATGGCTTGCTACAGAAAAAATTGTTATGATAAATTCCCTATCCACCTCATTGGATGAGCTAGATCAAAAGCAAATTGAAATTGATAATCTCAAACTTCAGCTGTCACAAAAAGAAAGCGAGATAGAGGATTTAATAGACAAAATAAGTTCCCTTGAAGATGAGGATAATATCCAAAATAGGATAGAGGATCTAGAGAATGATCTAATATACGATTACGATTATTTACAAGACGTTGGTATTGAGGATATTAGTCTTGATGGGGATAAAAATGAGCTTTATGTATATATGGATGTTGATCTGGGCTATTACGACTATGAGTGGGAATCCCTTAGGGACGGAGATATTGAAGATTGGCTTGATGATTTAGTTAGTGATATTCAATATGAATTATCAGAGGATACCGAAATAATAGGTAGAATAACCGACACTGATAGCTCTGATATTCTGGTTAAATTTTATAAATACGGTGATGACTCCCTTGAAGTAGCTTATTACGATGAGGATTACCGCTAACCTATTGGCAAGCTAAGCAACTACTTAGCTTGCTATTTTGCTGCTGGGAATAATTCCACTCTGTATTTCCATGGGGACAGGCGATTCAAATTTTAACTAATACCAGAAATCAGGATATTTTATTTGGGAAGAACAATTGTTTACCAGTACAGCAATAAGAACTAACATAAAGGCCCCTAATCCCACCGGAGCAAGGATATATGAAAAATCCTGACCCGTATAAACAGCCACAAAGGCAGTAGCCCCACCTGGAGGATGTAAGGTATGGGTAAGGTTCATTATAAAAATAGCTAAGCTGACTCCAAGGGCAATGGTCCACCACTGACTACCTATAAGTTGGTAAACTAACACCCCGGCTGCAGCCGACACCAAATGACCGCCTATTACATTTCTAGGCTGGGCCATAGGCACGTGACAAGCTGCATATAAGAGTACAGCTGTCGCCCCAAGGGATGGTACCAACAAGGGAATGTCATAATAAAGGTTTAGTAAAGAAATCAACCCTATACCTAAAAAGCTCCCCAGGGCAGTTATTATATGGCTTTTATAGCTTACTTGTTGAAAGACCGGGCAATTTCCGCCCCTCATTTTACAAAAATACTCGGATATAATGTTCAAATACTGCTGGGTTGAGGTATTTTTTGCCTTTTCCATATTAATAGGCACCTCCTAGACCTAGTTTAATACAGTAGTTGAAAAATGGATGTTAGCTATATCACACTAGAAATAAAAAATTCCCCTTCTCCGTTACAGCGAAGGGGAATTTAACTTAAGCCTAGCTAAAATGAATACATATATGGTAGCTGTACCAGCTAATATTGCAGCCATTAAAAGGAACCCAGCTTGATAACCATAAAAAGCTGCCACCATTCCCACCACTGGAGGACCTGCCACCTGCCCAAGATCCATTAGGGTACTAATGATACCTAAAGAAGCTCCAACCTCCCCTTTTCGGGCTATATCTGCGGCCAATGGACGGGTGCTGGAGGTAACCAAAGCAAAACCTAATCCAAAGCCAACGTTCATAATGCCAATAAATAAAATATTTTTACAAAAAAACAACCCACCCACAGCTAGGGAACAAAGCATAAGACCTGCTAATATTATAGGCATTCTACCTATCCTATCCGAGAGTCTGCCAAAAACTGGCTTGAAGATAATAATGCCTGCCAATTGCAGACCCATAATTACACCTATCAACCCTACTGTTATACCAAGTCCCTTGGCATAGATGGGGAAAATTACTTCAAAGGCTCCAAAGGAGAAAAAAACAACAGTTTCCAACATACCCACCATTACCAATGGGCGGTGAAAAAATATTTCTCTTAAATTAGACAACTTTTTGTTTTCCTTTAAGTTCTGCGAGTTTTTAGGAACAGTCAAGTTTTCTATTTTAAGCTTGATACTTACTCCTACTACGAGGGCAGCAAAACCAGATAAGGCACAAATTAGAAAAACACCATGGAATCCCCAAAAGGTCAAGATGAACCCGCCTACAAAAGGTGCCGTTGCCCTACCTATCATCGTAAGGGAGGAATATAAAGATAACAATTCGCCTTTTCGATGGCTACTATTTGACACTATTGCGGCCATTGCCACAGGCCCCAAAATAGCTGTTGCAATTCCATGATAAAAACGAACCACTGCCAGTTGTAGTGAATCATTTACCACCAAGTAAAGCGGAGGTGCAGTGGCAAATACTAAGAGTGCCAACATGAGCAACCTTTTCCAGCCGTACCTATCAGAGACAACTCCAGCATAAAAACTTAAAAATATACCTGGTACAGTTGAAGCCGCAGCGATCCAGCCCACCTGAGCTTCATTGGCCCCCAAATGTAACGCATAGAGAGGTAAAACCGGTATTTTTGAAAGAGTTGAGCTGAAAATTGCAGCCATACCGCACAAGCCCAAAGCCCAGAATACTTTTTGGCTTTTCTGCCCATTCATTATCCTTACTTGTTCATCCACTGGTGAATTTCTTGGTGAAGCTTAAGATAGCGCTTGGTGGTAATTTCATTTTTTCCATATTTAATAAAATGATTTAAAATATCTTCAAAATTTTCTTCTGCGCCCTTTTCATCTACTTCAACCAAATCCTCGGTATATATGTCTACCATTCTATCTGCATAGATTATTATCTTCTCTTCAGGGGTCTTAAGGGTATAGTCACGAACAGGTAAACCTAATTCCACTGCCTCTCTATCTGTTAATCCGCCCCTAATGTGCTTAAGAATAACATTGATAATACCATCTCCTAAACCAAGTTCCTGTGCCATTTGTGCTCCTATTTCTCCATGTTCTAATCCGTAGGTTTTAGCTTTCCCTAGGTCGTGGTAAATTGCTCCTAAGACAATAAGTTTTCTATCAATATCGATCTTGGTGCGACTGGATATTTCTAAAGCTTTTCTGGCTACCTCCACACTATGCTCAATGGCATCCTTGGGGCATCCAGCATTTATTAAAACCTCGATATCTTTCATGACCAAATCCTCGACTATATGAAGTAGAAATTCACTTACTGCTTCCTCTCCCCAGGACTCCCTAACATAGGATATATTCTCAGGCACCCGATCTAAGCTATGACGTTCTGCCTTAAGCTGCTTATCTGGATCATTATCCAACCAGTTATGCATACTTTGAAAATCTTTACCTGTTCTTTTTATACTAGTTAATAAATGATTCTTATAGGGAGGCATATTAACCACTCTCCTTAATTTAGTTTTTAATGTAACCTTGGTTACATTTTATTTTAGGTATTGTCTTTTGTCAATTGGGAATTACTTCAATTAATAATTATTTAAATAATATTTTGTAGTATTTATTTAAAATAAAGCTTATTGACAGAAGCCCTTAGAATTTTATATTATGTAACTATAGTTTCATTATATAACAAAAGGTTGATAATTATGAAATGGGTCCTGCTAGTATATAAATTACCAAAAGCCAAGACTACAGCAAAAAAGGTGGCTATCTGGAGAAAACTAAAAAAACTGGCTGTCTATCCACTGCAAGACTCCGTCTGCATCCTCCCCTACTCAGAACGTACCTTGGAGAATTTTGAATGGTTAGCGGAGGAAATTAAAGAAATGGGCGGGGATGCCACCCTCTGGGAAACAATAGCCCTTGATTATAGCCAGGAGGATCAGGTTAAAGAATATTTCCTCACACAGGTTAATAAACAATATAAGGAGATTATGGATAAGGTTGAAAATGCAATTAATATAAAACAACTGCAAAAACTTTGGACATTATTTCATCAGATAAAATCCCAGGACTACCTGCGATCACCTTTGTGGATTGAGGTAAAAGGTTTATTAGAAAAGAAGGCTTCTGAATTGTCAGGAAAGGATGAATAATTTTGAGGTGGATTACATGGGAAAATATTGGGGTTGACCGGATTTCAAGTGCCTGGCTGATCATAAGATTTATTGACCCTAACGCTGAATTTATGTTTATTAAAAAGGGAGCCAATGTTAAAGGTATAGATGGTATACCCTTTGATATTCCCGGGGTTACCCTAAGTCATAAACGTGGTCATTGTACCTTCTGTACAGTTTTAAAAGAATATGAATTAAATGATCCCGTACTAAACCATATTTGTAGTATTATTGATGCTGTCGATGCAGTATCTGATTTACTTCCTCCCCCTGAAGCAGCAGGCTTGGAGGTAATCTTCCGAGGCTTAGGGAAGGTACTTAATAATGATTATAAAACTTTAGAAACCGGCTATATCATTATGGATGCATTGTATAAACAGCTTAGAGAAGATTCCTAAATGGAACGGATATACTCATTGTCGTATAAAGAAGCCAACAGATCTTAGCTTATCTATGATCTGTTGGCTTTTTTATTATCTATTAGCCGTTATGATAATTTCACCCTTCTCACCCTTCCAGTCAACTTCGAATCCCAAATTCTCAATAATAAATCTCAAGGGTAGCATTGTCTTCATGTTAGAGATGTAGGGTTCGCTATCTAGCTCGATATTTTCACCATTTACAAGGGCGGTTTTTTCACCGATCCATAGTTCAATTTGCTGGGAATCAAGCACAATGGTCACCTTTTGTTCAGTTCCGTCCCAACTTATGATCCCACCCAGCATTTTAATTAATGGACTTATTGGCAGAAAGGCTCTGTTAGCTGTCAGTTCCGGGGTTATTTGTGATCCCGTATCTAATTGATAAGTTTTTTCGTTGACCACAATCACAGGGCTGCCAATACGTAGTACTATTTTATTTTTATCCAGATAAGGGTTTAGCACCGGTTCTTCGCTATAAAGGCTCATGTAATCAAAGATTATTCTCCCCGCCTCTGGTCGAAGGTCCCTCTGAAGCCTTTGGTTATTGAAAACAATTCCTGCTGGTTCCCATATATCAGGCCATTGACCGTGTTGACTAATTAGTTGTTGAGAAGCTACAATTGCAGCGACAATTGATACCGTAAAGCTGTTACTTAACTTTGCCTTTGCCCTTTGGAGCAAGTCTGAGGCCTTAGCTGTATCAAAATAATTATCCATGGCCATTAAGTAACCAATATTAAAAAGTTCTTCACCACTTAATGTCTCCAGATTAAGCTCATTGACAGATTTACCATAAACAATATTGGCGTATCTATCGGCATTATTCTTAGCATTGGCATCCCACCCAATAGCATTAATGACTGCAGCCTTTGTGTCAATGGGATGGTCGGGCGAAGCAAGATATGTGGCAATTTCTGTGTCAACAATCTTAATATCTGCAGCCCTGCTTACAATGTCTACATTAAGATATGCCTTAAAAAAATCCGTCGATGTAATCGGTGAATCGGCAAAGCTTGTCCCAGGGAAAAAGACTGTTGAAATAAATAAACAAAGGACTAATGCTAGTTTCTTCATGGTTATATCCCTCCAACACTTATTCATCTTAAAATAATATACTGCCTTTTACTAATAACTAAAAGGTATATTTTTAAAAAAATAGAAGTTATATGTACTTTCTTAAAAGTCTTGAGAGGTGTTGCCTACTTGTCCCTCATTTTTATTGTATTAGCTGTAATTCTCTTTTTTTTGTTCCGTTCTAAAATTAAAAAATTTGCCAGCTTTCTAAAGGGTTTGCTTATAATTGCAGTCCTTAGTTTAATACTTTTTAAAACATGGCCTATAATAATTTATTTATCAGGTACAATATTAAACTTTATAATTAATTCTATATCCACAATTGCAAATTGGTTATAAAGAATAAACTCCCAGGTTTTCACCTAGGAGTTTAATAAACACTGTAAGCTTCAGCAAGAACTTGTAACGGATGGTATACTTCCAAGCCAGTTAGATGTTTAACCTGCAATTGACACATACCGCACTCACTTAATACTCTGCCTATATTATTATCCTTAACTGAACGAACAATATTTTGCCCTATTTCCTTACTTATGGGGTATTTTTCTTTTTTAAAACCATAGCTGCCTGAAAGGCCACAGCATCCAGCATCCAGTTCCTGGACAGTAAGTCCTGGGATCAGTTGCATTATATCCATTGAAGGAATACCAAGTCCGGCAGCCTTTAAGTGACAGGGCTGGTGGTATCCATAATTTTTTTCTACCCTTGCAAATTTATCCTTTAGCTTACCCTCTTGCTTTAAAAGCTGTAAATATTCAAAGACATCTAATATTTCATCATTTAGTTCCTCGGCATTAAGGTTAAATAACTCTTGATATTCCCGTCTAAGGGTTAGATTACAGCTGGGGCAAGAGGTAATTATCTTATAGCCTTGATCAATATAGCCTTGTAGCTTTTGTATATTTTTCTTAGCAATAGCCTCAGCATCCTTTAATAGCCCGTTAGAAATCAAAGGCAGGCCACAGCAGCTAAACTTATCATTGATAACCTGAATACCATTTTGCTCCATCACATCTATTAATGCCAGACCTACCTCGGGGGTATTGTAATTTACATAACAGCCTGGATAATATACAATCTTTTGGTCAGAAACATATTGTTTTCTTTTTCTCTGTAACTGATAAAAGGTTTTGCCGGCATATTTGGGTAGGGTCATCTCTGCACTGACACCCATAAGCTTCTCGCCTATGCTGCGGAGAAATTTAATACTGCCGAAATAGTTAACTAATGGTGGTGCAAGACGGGAAGCCATACCCATCAGTTCCACCCGGCCTAATATTTTGTCTCTAAGGGGGGCGCCATTTAGAGCAACGTACTCCCCCTTTGCCTTACAGTTCATGGCCGAAATACTTACACCTGAGGGACAGGCCACATCGCAAGTTTTACAATTGCTGCAATAGCCCACTGATTCATGTACTGCCGCCGGTTCCTCCAGTCTAAAGCGTTCTAAATCAGGACCATTTTGTTTAGGACCGGAAAACTTATCTGTAACCCTGGCCACCGGGCAGTGGGACACACAAATTGAACATTTGATGCAGTTATCTAGGGCAAGTCTATGTTCCTGGCTCATTGTCCCACCTCCCCAACAAGTTTACCGGCCTTATAACCAGTGGCCAAAGCTACTCCGTTGCCGCATTTTTCTATCGCAAAATTGCTTCCAGATAGGTTAGCACCTGTTACCAATAGATTTTCCACCAATACCTGCCCTTGGTTATCTATTGGATGCAGGGAATCATTTACCCTAATACCAAACTTATTAAAGGGCTGGCCCTCCATGGCTAAGAATTCCTGGGTTGACCATTTACCTTCACATGTATCCACTGGCAACTTAAATATACTCTCCCAAACCTCCCCTAACTTTGAGGCTAAACCTCCGCCTAGAAAAGATCCAGTTGCCAGGACAATATTTTTAGCCTTTATATTGATTTGCTTTCCAGAACCGATAGCTAAGATTTCTAAGCATTTTTTATCTTTAATATAAGCATCTGTTACGGTACATCCCAGGATTACTTCCACGCCTTGTCTTTTAATATGATGCAATAACATTTGTTGCAATCGTTGTCCTGGAAGTGCAGGTGGAATATTAGCCACTTCGTAGATAGGACAACCCAGACCATTAGAAATGTTATCTACTGCCTTAGAATCCCACCTCTCGCCTAATACCGGCGGGAATAGAATTATAGTGTCTGCAGTAATATGTGAGATTAGCTGATTTATTATTGAACTTTGTATTTCTGTTTTTTCCAAAAGGTGAGCCAAATTATTAGAACTTAGCTCCCCCCCACCGGCTTTGATTAAAGCTGTATCTAGCCGGCAATCACTGCTCAGCTCTCCCGTATTTTTTAGATTATCTACGAGCACGTCGGGATAAAAATCCTTTAGCTCCTCAAAACCAACAACTAAGATTCTTTTAACATTATGCAGATTACCTAATGCCATACTGGCCGGGGCTAGATAGGTCGGACGTAATGTTCCTAGGGCAGTTGGAAGGAGCCAATTGCCTCCTTGGTTATCAAAGTAAGGATTGTTGTTCTCTGCACATATTTTTTGAAAAAAGGATACACTCTCACCTAATTCATCTATTACCAGTGAATAGGGGTGAGCCTGATTTACCTCCAGCATGGTGTCTATTTCCTCTATGGGGTTTGGGCAAACCTGTTCCGGATTATCAGTTCTGTAACCCCACAGATCAATACAGCCGGAAGACAGACCTATGGCCCCCATACCTTTAGCCACTAATAAAACCTTTTTATTATAAGCCGCAGCTTTAGCTGCAGCAATTAATCCAGACAGACCAGCACCTATTATCAGCACGTCAGTATTCTTTTTCATTTCATTCTCTCCATGGCAAATAGTGAGCTGTAGATTCCCGTTGACAACTGTGCCTCACGTAATTGCTGCCCCCACAAAACCGGTCTCATACCCTTCCAGCGCTTTTGTAAAAACTTTGTCAAATATAATTTGTGATTGCCGTTAAATTGTTTATATTCACGCAACGCTCCCAGGGTTCGATAACTGCAAAAGGTACCCTGGCAAGTACCCATGCCCATTCTTGTTTTACGGCGTATATCTCCTAGGGTAAAGCTATCACCATTTTGGGCAGCGTGGTTAATTTCTGCTAAACTAACCACTTCACATTCACAAAAGATCCGTTGTTTTTCCGGCTCCTTCTCGGCCATCTCTACTACTTCCACAAAACTATCACCTAGTCTATCCGCCGCCTTCTTGGCCCCAGGAATACCAAAGACCTTCACGCCTCTTTCTAAGAGCTGCTCATCCACCGGGGTTATTAGTGGTTCCTCGGCGGTACGGCATGGCGCAGCAATGCCTATGTGACTGGCTACCATATCAACTGTTTTTTCAGCCATTAATCTGAAGGTAGTAAATTTGCCCCCTACAATACTAACCATTCCGGCTAAACCGTCCCTTTTTTGGTGATCCAGCAGGGCAAAATTCCTGGTTACCGACCTTCCTCCACCAATATTCCCTTCTTGATAAAGTGGACGTACACCGGCAAAGGCCCGAATTAATCTATAATCATCAAGTCCTGGCATCATTTGCTTCCCTAACTCAATTAATTCACGAACTTCCCCGTGTCCAGGCTTGGTGCAATTAGGATCATCTACTGTAACGGAAGTAGTACCAAAAATGGTAATGGTACCATGGGGAACAAAGATATCCCCATCTCCCGGTGTTCTTAAACGATTTACGATGGTATTTGTCAGCCTATGATTATAGGCTACCAAAGTTCCCTTATCTTTAATCACATTAACTTCTAGGCCAGCTAAGGCAGCAACTTCCTTGGCCCAGGCACCGGCTGCGTTAATGATCATTTGACATTCAATATTAATTTTGTCTCCGGACAATAGATTAGTAACCTCAACCCCCGTTACCCTGCCTCCCCCTTGATGAATGGCACTTAGCTGGTGGTAAGTTAATACCTTAGCCCCGTAGCGGCGGGCTGAATTAACATTGCCCCAGAGAATCCTAAATCCATCAACGGCAGCATCCGGGACTTTAAAAGCCCTGATTATATCCGGGGAAAGTACCGGGTTGACTTTGATTAGCTGCTGTACATCCGTTTCTTCGCAGTCAATTCCAGCTTCAGCACAGGAGCTTATCCACCTTTTGGTGTATTCAGGATCATCTTCCGGTAATTGGATGAATATACCACCTGTCAGTTCGATGCAGTTAGGCGCTATCCGGCGTAGGATCAGGTTTTCTTCAATGCATTCCCTTGCGGCATCCTTATCCTTAACTGCATAACGTCCCCCACTGTGGAGTAATCCATGAAAGCGTGAACTGGTACCGTGGGCCAAATCTCCCTGCTCAACTAATATGCCGGATATGCCCCTTAAGGCCAGGTCTCGCAAAATACCTGTCCCGGTAGCTCCCCCGCCTATTACCACTACCTGAGCCTTATCCGTCAACATAGCATTACCTCCGATTCATCAGCAATATATAAGAGAAAAAAGCCACACAATAGAGGGTTCTCCCTATACTACTGTGTGGCTTCTCCTTTATCTCAAGCCTTCTATCAAATTCTTACTCGGTTTCCCAATCCATGCTGCGCTTAACAGCCTTCTTCCAGCCGGTGTAAAGCTTCTCTCTCTTAACCTCATCCATATGGTTCTCAAATCTGCGGTCTAATTTCCAACGCTCGGCTAATTCCTCTTTGCTGTTCCAGAAACCTACTGCAAGACCGGCCAGATAGGCTGCCCCAAGGGCAGTGGTCTCAATTACTTGAGGTCTGTCAACGGGAACTCCTAATACATCAGCCTGGAATTGCATCAACAGATTATTAGCCACAGCACCACCATCTACTTTCAGAGCTTGTAATTTAATACCTGAATCAGCTTCCATAGCACCTAATACATCTTTGGTTTGATATGCTAAGGAATCTAAGGCAGCTCTAATGATATGCTCTTTAGTGGTTCCACGGGTTAGACCTACAATGGCACCTCTGGCTCTCATATCCCAATAGGGAGCACCCAGTCCGGCAAAGGCGGGCACCAGGTATACACCGTCGGTATCTTCAACTTTGCTGGCAAAATACTCGGAGTCAGGTGCTTCCTCTAATAACTTTAGACCGTCCCTTAACCACTGAATTGCCGCTCCGGCTATAAAGATACTTCCTTCCAGGGCATACTCAACTTTACCGTCAATACCCCAGGCAATGGTGGTTAATAGCCCATTCTTAGAATCATATAGCTCATCACCTGTATTCATGAGCATAAAGCAGCCGGTGCCATAAGTGTTCTTGGCCATTCCAGGCTTATAGCATGCTTGTCCAAAAAGTGCTGCCTGCTGGTCACCTGCTACACCTGCAATGGCAACAGAGTGTCCTAAAAATTGCTCCGGTGCAGTTTCACCATAGACTTCGCTGGAAGCCTTTACTTCAGGCAGCATACTGGCAGGTACGCCTAAGGCCTCAAGTAATTCTTCATCCCAGCGTAATTCACGGATATTATACATCAGGGTTCGGGAAGCATTTGAATAATCTGTCACATGAACTTTTCCGCCGGTTAGTTTCCAAATTAACCAGGTATCCATAGTACCAAAAAGAAGTTCCCCTTTTTCAGCCTTCTCACGGGCACCCTCAACATTGTCTAAAATCCACTTAACTTTAGTACCTGAGAAGTAAGCATCAACTACTAAACCTGTTTTTGTGCGAAACACTTCTTCCAGACCCTTTGCTTTTAATTCATCACAGATACTGGCAGTACGGCGGCATTGCCAAACAATGGCGTTGTAAACAGGTTTGCCGGTATTTTTATCCCATACAACAGTTGTCTCACGCTGGTTGGTTATACCAATAGAAGCGATCTCCTGGGGGTCAATGCCGGTTTTTGCTACCAACTCGGCAACTACACCATATTGGGTGCTCCAGATTTCATCTGCATTATGCTCTACCCAACCGGCCTTAGGGTAAATTTGGGTAAATTCCTTTTGTGCAACACCCATAATGTTGCTGTTCTTATCAAACAAAATGGCCCGGCAACTGGTTGTACCCTGATCCAATGCTAATACGTATTTTTTTTCCATGAAGACACTCTCCTTTTCTATAATAAGTCAAGTAATCCTGGAAACCCTTACTGGAGAAAAATATTATCCTCCTTTTTAGTCATTTAGTTATTTAATAAGTTATTGATTTGTCAGATAACTTTTATGCTCTGATACTTAGTACATTTTAAACATTATTAAATGTCATTTCTAGAGGTTATATATGTTATTTTATATAACCTTCGCCTAATAGAATAAAAAATGTCTTGTTTAACAAAGCAAGACCTAAATGCAAAAAACCCACTATAAACATATATATTTCTATATGTCTACAGGGGGTTTGTCTCCATTACTCCATCAAATATCAAGTTATTTGCAGGTCAATTCTTAAAATTATTTGTATACTGGATACTATGTATTTAAATTTTACACTGTTTTAATCATTACTGCAATAATTTTTTAATTATTATGTTTATTAAATAATATTCCAAAGGTGTCTGAGACTGGTTGTAATGGCATCTATACCTTTTTCTAAGGCTTCCTGAACATCTGACTCGGTTTTTAATAAACCCCCGCCCAATACTGGTAATCCCAGGGATTTTTTCATATCCCTTATAACATACTCAGGTATGGTGGCAGGCAATACTTCTACAGCATGGGGCTTAATATTGTCTGCTACCCGGATAGCTGTTTTTATGGATTCAGAATCAACGATGAATAATCTTTGTACTACTATTAGCTCCTCTTCCTTAGCTGCCTTAGCTAAATTGGACTTCGTTGTAACTACACCCTGTAAGCCCATTCTTTTAAGGAGATGTAAGCCGGCCCGGTCTTTTCCAATGCCTTCTACAAGATCAATATGTGCGAGCAATACTTTTTTGGCAGCAGTTACTCTCTTTATTATAGTAGGGAGGTAGTTGATATCACCACCTAAAAGAAATATTGAATTGATGTTTCGGTGTCCAATGGCCTCCTGAATGTCTTCCACCCTTCTAATGGCCGCACCTATCTTCCTTCCCGCCATTACCTTCGTAAGAAATTCCATAACTTCCCCCTAAGCTTTCATTTCTTGCTATTAATTATTCCTTCTAATGGCGCAAAATAAT
Source organism: Desulforamulus aquiferis (assembly GCF_030577015.1). NCBI lineage: Bacteria > Bacillati > Bacillota > Clostridia > Eubacteriales > Peptococcaceae > Desulforamulus > Desulforamulus aquiferis. The sequence continues at coordinate 126,221 of NZ_JARPTC010000014.1, forward strand.
AACGGCCCTCTTACAAAAGTAATTAGGCCGTTTTTTGTGGCGATAATTAATGTCCGGCTACGACAGGCAAGCCTAATATATCGCTAACCTCCGCAGCTTTAATGCTTTCTTCTCGAATTAATTGTAATACCCTGTGTTTAATAGCCAGGAACTCTGGCAGTTCTTTAACCTCATAGCTTCTCGGACGTGGTATGTCTACAGATATCACTTCTTTTATCTTACCTGGTCTGGCAGTCATTATGTAAATATTGTCTCCAAGGAATATGGCTTCCTCCACATCATGGGTAACAAAAAGTATTGTCTTTTTAGTAGCCTCCCATACTTTGAGTAGAAGCTCTTGCATTATTGTCCTGGTCTGGGCGTCAAGGGCCCCAAAGGGTTCATCCATCAAAAGCACCTCAGGATTATTGGCCAAAGCCCTGGCAATGGCAACCCTTTGTTTCATTCCACCGGAGAGATTTACAGGATAGTTATTTTCAAAGCCTGTCAACCCAATAAGCTGAAGATACTGCCTGGCAGTGTCTTTCTTTTGCTTGGCAGGTACTCCACTTAAATTTAAACCAAATTCTATGTTTTCCTGAACCGTAAGCCAGGGAAATAGGGTGTAGGACTGAAATACCATACCCCTGTCCGGACCAGGTCCGATTATTTTTTGGCCATCCATCAAGACCTCACCCGATGACGGGTTAACCAGTCCCGCCACAACCCTTAAAATAGTAGATTTTCCGCAACCCGATGGACCAAGGATGGTGACGAATTCACCGGGTGAAACCTTGAAGCTGGTACTTTGCAAGGCCTCCACAGTACCTTGGCTTCCATTAAAAACTTTACATACTTCCTCTATGCTTAATTTTATCTGTTTCATTATTACGCCACTCCTCCCCTCTGCCAGGGAAACAACACTTTATATAACCATTTAAATAATAGATCTGTAATTAAACCTAATAGTCCAATGGTAACAATGAAAACAAATATCTTGCCAATTTGACCGTATCTGGCCGCCATCATAATTGCATAACCCAGCCCCGAATTAGCTCCAACAATCTCCGCTACAACCAAATAGGTCCAGGCCCAGCCAAAAGTAATCCGCAGTGTATCTACAATACCTGGCAAAGCTGCAGGAAAAATCACTTTGGTAAACACCTTTATTCCCTTAGCCCCTAGAGTATAACTAACCTCCACCAAATCCTTGGATACATCCTTAGCAACATTCATAATCATTAAGGTTTGTTGAAAAAAGGTGCCAAAAAAGATAACCATGATTTTTTCAGACTCACCTAAACCCAGCCATAGGATAAACAGGGGAATGAAAGCAGAAGCGGGTAAATATCTGATGAAACCAAACATAGGTTCAAAAAAACCTTCTACCGGACGTAATGTCCCCATCAGCATGCCGAGGGGAATAGCAATCAGGGCTGAAATAATAAAGCCTGCGGCAACCCTGTAAGTGCTGATAAGTGTGTTTTCCAGAAGCACACCGTTAGTAATCAGCTCCCAACCAGTAGATAACACCTTATCAGGAGTTGGCAAAAACATGGATGAAACAAGACCTGTGTAGGTTAATAAGGACCAGAAAATTAATAGCAGTATAAAATGGCTTAGCCCTAAAGCAGTGTATTGCCTAGTAGTGATATTTGTACTATATAATGGCATTATAATTCCCCCAATGATGACAATAGCAGCGCAACCAAAATCCGGTTGCGCCGCTTAAGAAGTTTAATAATTACTTACCAACCTTTTCTATATAGCTAACATCCGCCATATCCTTGGTGTCAATTTGGTTTTCGATAACCTTCATATTATAGTAAAACTCAGCTGCACTGGATAGGGTGTTTTGCAGTTCACCCTGGTACAGCTTCTTGTTGTCTTCTAGGTTGTATAGCTTGATCCCATCTAGGAAGCCCTGGGGCTCCATGTTCATGCCCTTAGCCATAACATTAGTGGCATCCTCTTCATTGGCGGCAAAGTAATCCATAGCCTTGGCTAAGGCATTTACAACTGCCTGTACTTCCCTGGGATGACTTTCTGCAAAGTCTTGACGGAAAGCAACTGCATCAACTATGAGACCAGGTGCATCTTTAGAGTCAACTAGCAGATGACCATTACCCTCTTTTACCCCACGGCCAAGCCAGGGTTCCCAGGTAACTGCAGCGTCAATTTTACCCGCAACGAAGGCCTGACCAGCATCACCGGAGGAGCCCATGGGGGTAATAGTAATATCCTTGTCCGAAAGACCCACCTTTTGCAGGCAGCTCAATAAGAAGAAGTGACTGGTTGTTCCTACATCTAAAGCCACTGAACGACCCTTGAGATCCTCCAGGGTTTTAATATCCTGTTTAGCTAGAATTCCGTCGGCACCGTAGGATGTATCAAGGGCCCATACAACCTTCATGGGAATGCCCTCAGCCTGAACGGTGGATTCGATATCCAGGGTTGTGGCCATGGCATCAACCTTATTACCCTTTAAGGCCGCCTTACGCTCAGCCAAGCCTTCTACGATAGAAATTTCTACCTCAACACCTTCTTCTGCGAAGAAGCCTTTATCCCTTGCTAAGAAGAGGGGTCCGTAACCAGCCCATGTACATAGGGTAATACGAACTTTCTCCATTGGTATGTCAGCAGCCTGTTCGCTTCCCTTACTTTCATCTGCTTCCTTGGAACCACCACAGCCTGCCAGGACGCTGGCCAGCATTGTCAGTACCATCAACAATGCCAATAATTTCTTGTTTCTCCCCACTAACACTTTAACACTCCCCCTGATTATTAGTTCTTCTTTTTAACTAATTAAAGCACTAGCACAAAACATTCGCTAAATATTTTGGTTATCCTGCTAATATTTCACAATTTATAAGGATTATTGTATAATATTTCATTTTATTTATTATTAATAAATGTTTCAATTTCTGACAATAGTAGTTGATTCTCCTCAGAGGTTCCCAGGCTTATACGAAGACACTGTGGTAAGCCGAAATGGAAGCCTGGTCTCACCACGATCCCTTTTTCAAGAAGGAACTCAAATAAAGGACGGGCATCTGTTCCTATGTCCACCAAAAGGAAATTAGTTTGTGAATCAGCACAGGCCAAGCCCATTTTTCTCAGGCTGTTAATAACCAGCTCCCTTTGCAGGGTGTTTTGCTGTTTTGCAGTAATTACGTGTTCTTGATCCCGCCAAGCAGCTAATGCTGCAACCTGTCCCAGGAGATTAACATTAAAGGGCGGCCTGACCCTCTGGGTTATCTGAATCAACCCTTCATTTCCCAAAAGATAACCAATGCGAAGGGCTGCCAAGCCATAAATCTTTGAAAATGTTCTTATAACCAACAGATTGGCATGGCTGTTAATGAGCCTAATTAGGCTGCTTTCCTCAGGATTATCGGTATATTCATTGTAGGCCTCATCTACCACCACGATAATATGCTCAGGAATAGCTGCTAAAAATTCAGCTAATTGATTAAAGGGCAGTAAGGTTGAGGTTGGGTTATTTGGGTTACATATAAAGATCATTTTTGTTTTATCAGTAATTGCAGCTTTCATGGCCTCTAGATCCAATATCCAACCAGCCAGAGGTATTTTTACCACCTCTCCACCCACCATGTGGGTTGCTGCCCCATAGGCCCCAAAGGTAGGAAAGGGTACAATTACTTCCTGTTCTGGTGCCACAAAAGCCTGAACTACCAGATTAATTACTTCGTCTGCCCCATTCCCTATTAAAACCTGATTGGTTGATAGCCGGAAATCCTCAGCAATGGCAGAGCATAGCCCATCGGCGTAGGAGGCCGGATATAATTGCAGTGCACCTATTGCTTCCTGCAAAGCCTCCTGAACCCTTGGCGAAGAACCATAGGGACTTTCATTAAAGGAAAGCTTTATGACCAGCTCAACACCAAGCTGTTTTTTTATATCAGCCACCGGAAGGTCTGGGCATTCCCGTGAAAAACACTGTAGTTTATCGACACCTGGTCTTGCACACTCTAACTTATTTAAGGACATACCTTAATGTTCCCCTTCACTTATATTTTCTGTCCCAGCAGGTCTGCTGATATAATTGCCTCTTTCAACATAACAGCCGTAACTTCATAGGGCATATTTTTTATATCGTCAGTTGCCAAGGTTCCCTCAATGATTGTTGTCAGATCACCTTCTGTACAGTTAAGGAGACCCAATTCTGCCAAGTTGCAGGGCAGAAAAAGATTTCTATAGTGTTTTGCTAGCTTGATGGCTTCCTGCTCTTTATTGTCCAGCACTAGTTGTACAAGAATCCCAAAGGCCACCATTTCACCATGGAGGCTTTTTTCATGAATATCATGGACCCCGGTTAATCCGGAATAAATGGCGTGGGCAGCAGCCGTGCGGCAGTCGTCCCCCCCCATACAACTTACAGTACCGCTGAGCAGGATAATGGCATCAATTACTTCTTCCAGTTCTGGCTTTACAAGCTGCTGATTAACTGCCTCAATGGCCTGTTGACCTGTTTCGATGATGGTCTGATAGCAAAGATGAGCACTCGCCTTGGCTAGCCCGATAACAGCGCTGCCAAATTTGTTTTGAGTGGAGATCTCCGTCTCGTACCATTTAGAAAGGGTATCCCCCATCCCTGCAATCAAGTATCGAACCGGTGCTTCGGCAACAATCTCCGGGTCCACAAAAATAGCCTCCGGCATGGCTGCCTCAAAGCACATTTCAAGAAACTTGCCATTGTTATCATATAGAATCGAAAGTGGTGTCCATGGTGCACAGTTTGATGCAATGGTAGGCACTGTGACTAGGGGAATATTCAAACGAAAGGCTGCTATTTTTACCGTATCCAGCACCTTACCCCCACCCACGGCAATTAACATATCGGCTTCTGTAGATTGGGCTGCCTGGACTACCCTCTGAATATTACTTTCGCAGCATTCTCCTCCGTATAATATGGAGTCTGGTACTGACTGCTGGGCTGACATGAAGGAATTATTAATTTTTTCAGAAGCTGCTTGTAATGCTTTTTCTCCCCCAACTACTAAGGGATTCTTAGCTAGTTTTGAACATACCTGGGGAAGCTTTGCTAATGCTCCTGGTTCTCTAACATAAAGCGCTGGTCCTGGTTGTCGATACAAAATAAAACCCCCTGTAATTACAATCTTCAAAGCTTGTATCTTCATTCGACATCTGGTTACAATTTCCTTTATTGAAATAGTCTAATAAATAGATAAACACCCTATCGGGTGTCTCAGTTATTTTTTATTAAACTCTACATAAAAGGTAGTCCCCATACTGGAGCTGTCCACAGAAATTGTAGCATTATGCCTGGCCGCAATACTATAGCAAATAGCAAGACCCAACCCGGTGCCATTGTCCTTTGTTGTAATAAAGGGTGTCCCTAAATTATTTATAATATTAGCGTCAATTCCCGTTCCTTGGTCTTGAACAGTTAAAAATATCTTGTCTTCTGTCTCATATGTCTTTATGGTTAGCAGGCCATTTACCGGCATAGCCTCTAAGCCGTTTTTCACCAGGTTAAGAATCATCTGTCTTATCTCATTATTATTTAAATACAGGCTGTTTAATTCTCCCAATTCAAGTTTGACAGTTTTATCATACTCAATGGCTTCCGCTTGTAGCAGCGGGTGTAGAGAAGTAATAATTTTATTTAAATTGACTTCGTTTTTCGGAGTCGGTTTATTTTTAGCCAGAGATAAAAACTCACTAATAATGGTATTTGCTCGATCCAACTCTTCAATCATAATACCGTAATACTCCTGGTATTTGTTACATTCTTCCTTTTCACTTAGAAGCTGTAATAGGCCACGAACCGTGGTCATGGGGTTGCGAATTTCATGGCCGAGCCCCGCTGCCATCTCCCCTATTAGATTCAGCCTGTCGAGACGCCCCATTTCCCTCTCAATTTGCTTGCGTTCAGTAATATCAAAACCCATCTCCAAAACCATGGTTTTACCATCATAATCTGAGTAGGGAAAAGCATATAAATCATAGGTTTTATTAGTTTTCACACAATCCCATTCCCAGCGATAGGTCTTTTTTGTTTTTATAACCGAATAAGTGTAACAAACATCACAAGGTTTTGTATTATTCTCAAAGATTTCATAACACTTTTTTCCTATCACATCCATTCCATAGTTGTCACATAGAAATTGGTTTGCATAAATAATTGAATAATCTTGATCCATCAAATGGACTAGTATAGGCAGAAAATCAAAATGAGAAAAAATTCTTCTGCTCTCTTCCATTAATGATCTTTTTTCTTCCCTTAAAACTTTAACAAAGCTGCAGGTATCCATTTTGTACCATCCTAATTTGTTTTGTTTATATATTATATTCTCCTTCTGAATATCCTTCAAAAATCACTAATATTTTTTAAATTTCATCTTAACTTTTTTACTACAAATGGAATGAAAAAAAACCAAGGATTAATAACCCTTGGTTTAAAAATTGGTGCGGTCGAGAGGACTTGAACCTCCATGCCCTTGCGAGCACTAGAACCTGAATCTAGCGCGTCTGCCAATTCCGCCACGACCGCATATATTTATTTTATAAATTTTACCTCTTATATGGCGGAGTGGGAGGGATTTGAACCCTCGCTGGCCTTGCGACCACTAACGGTTTAGCAAACCGTCCTCTTCAGCCACTTGAGTACCACTCCATCTGATAAAATGGTGATCCATCCGCGACTCGAACGCGGGACACCCTGATTAAAAGTCAGGTGCTCTACCAACTGAGCTAATGGATCATTATAGAGGCGACAATTGCTATCTTAACATTAAGATAGGATAAATTCAAGTGTTAAATGTATCTTAATCATCCTAATATTGTTTTTTATTGAACCACTAATTTATGTACTGCATAAAGGCCCATATCCCTGCTCCTATTATGGCCAAAAATAAAAGCTTCTTGATAATTCCTGTGACAATTTTAAAACCAAAATAAAGCACTGCTGCTCCAAGGCCAAATAGCAACCATGTTGATTCCACTTTTACTAACCTCTCTTTCCTACCAGGTATAAACTAATTATAATGTAAGGTTTCTCTATTCAATGATTTATCCCTTCAGCATTAATAACAAAAATATCTGGCCCCTTTAAGTTCAATTTCACTAGCATGTTTAAACCTGTATAATGGTATATAGTTTTAATACTATGTTTGAGGATATAATGATAAAAAATAACTATTAATTGAGGAGTATTCGATGACAGAAGATATTAAAAAAGAATATCTGGTTCGCAAGAAAAAGTATGAGGGGGAATATATTGAATTAAAGAAAAAGGATAATATCCTTGCCTTGCAAAGAGGACTAATAGCTATCCTTTCTATAGGTTTCTTAATTTTTGGCTATCTTAAAGAAATCACTCTTTTCCCGATTTATATATTGCCTGCCCTTGTTCTGTTTGTTTACTTGGTTATCCAGCATAACAGGATTAAAAAAAGAATCCAATTTCTACAGAATCTGATCCAAATAAATAAAATTTCTCTGCTTAGATTAGAGGGAAAATGGACCAGTTTTGACAAATCAGGTAAGGAGTTCATGAATCCGGATCATCCTTACTCCGGGGACCTAAATATTTTTGGACAGGGGTCCCTATATCAATATATCAATTCCACTACATTTTTTATGGGTGAAGAAGCCTTAGCAAACTCATTAAGCCATCAGCCTGACTACCAGGAAATAGGCTTAAGGCAGCAAGCTATAGAGGAGCTGGCACCTCGTCTAGATTGGAGGCAACAATTCCAAGCCTCGGGAATGGGTAGTGAGAAGAAAAACAACAATATCCGTGGATTACTAAAATGGTCCAGGGAACAGCCCCTGCTTGAGGAAAGGAAATATATCTATCTAGTATGGCTCCTGCCTGTCACCACCGCATTGTTGATTCTATTAATGGCCCTAAGGATAGTGCCCACATATATTCCTTTGATATTTTTAACTACCCAGGTTATACTTGCCACCGCCAGTTTGAAGTTTACTTCCTTAGTATTTCGAGATACAGAAAATGCCGCCACAGAGTTGGAAAGATATAGAATACTATTAAACTATATAGAATCGGAAAATTATCAAGCTAGACTATTAAAGGACGGGCAAAAGAAATTATTCAGAGGTAAGCAGACTGCATCCAAACAAATTGAAAACCTTTCGAAGATAGGTGAGTTGATAAATCTTCGCTACTCAGTGGTCTATCTCTTTATTAATGCCCTTACCTTCTGTGATTTCTATATTGTGTGGAGGCTGGATAAGTGGAAAATACAATCGGGAATTTACTTAGAGAACTGGTTCCGGGTCATCGGACAATTTGAGGCACTCAATAGTTTAGCCTTGTTGGCCCATGATAATCAAGATTGGATCTACCCAGAGGTAATCAAGGGCTCTCCATACTTTTCTGCCAAAAACCTTGGACATCCCCTTATTAATGGTCAATCTAGGGTCTGCAATGATGTATCTCTACCAACCCCTGGTACGGTACATATCATAACAGGTTCTAATATGTCCGGCAAAAGTACTCTTTTAAGGACAGTGGGTATTAACCTGGTATTGGCCTATGCCGGAGCACCCGTATGTGCCCAAAATATGAAATGCTCACTAATGAGGATTTATACCAGCATTAAGGTTGAAGACAATCTTGAGCAAAATACTTCTGTCTTCTATGCAGAATTAAAGAGGATTAAAAAAATAATTGACTCGGCCCAGGAAGGCGCCCCCCTTATTTTTATGCTGGATGAAGTATTTAGGGGAACTAACTCACTGGATCGAATATTTGGTGCTAAAACAGTTATAAAAAATCTTTACCTCCTTTCTACCATTGGCTTTGTAACCACTCATGACCTGGAGATAAGTAAATTAGAGGAAGATTATCCTAACCATATCAAAAATTATCACTTTACAGATCAGTTTGTAAACAATGAAATAACCTTTGATTACCGTTTAAAGGAGGGTGTATCCACCACCACCAACGCCATTGCTTTAATGGAGATGATAGGAATAAAAATCTAACATGGTTAACCAATAATACTATTATGTAAACTGTAAAGGGGAATGCCCTAAATGAGATGAGGCATTCCCCTTTATTATAGGACCAGCTAGGTCCTACATTGCTAGCTTTATTTTTTTTCAATCTCCATAATAATTGGCAGAATCATCGGCCTTCTCCTGGTCCTTTCAAATAAAAATTTACTTAGCTCGGACTTTATGGCAGCCTTGATATATGTCCACCCACATTTTCCTTGATGGGTACATCTTTGCAGTGCACTTGTGACTTTTACCTTAGTTTCCTCTATTAGCGCTTCTGATTCTCGGACGTATATAAAACCTCGGGAGATAATATCTGGTCCCGCCAATACTTGATGGGTTTCCTTATCTAGGGTAATAACCACAATTAAAATTCCTTCTTGAGCCATTTCCCGGCGATCCCGTAAGACAATATTACCAACATCGCCAACTCCTAACCCATCAACCAGAACTCTGCCCGCAGGTACTCTTCCAGAAATCCTACCCTTTTCCTTTGTTAGCTCAAAGACTTGTCCTATTTCCCCAACAAAAATATTCTCCTGGGGTATGCCTAATTCCTGGGCAAGTTGGGCATGCTTCATTAGCATACGGTATTCTCCATGTACCGGGATAAAGTATTGGGGACGAATTAGATTTAACATCAGCTTAAGTTCCTCACGACTAGGGTGACCAGAAACGTGCACCTCAGAATCACCTTCATATATTACATTGGCCCCCAGCTTAAATAACTGGTTGATAATGCGAGAAACTGTTTTCTCATTACCCGGGATAGGCATTGCTGAAATAATTACCGTGTCTCCTGGCAATACGCCGAATTGACGATGCTCTCCATAGGCCATTCTAGTCAAGGCGGACATAGGCTCTCCCTGGCTTCCTGTAGTAAGGACCAGCACTTTGTTGCTGGGTAGCTTATCCACTTCATCAAGGCTTATTAATGTACCTTCAGGAATGTTGAGGTAGCCTAATTCTGAGGCAACTGTTATTACATTGACCATGCTTCGCCCAGCCACTGCAACTTGACGTCCGTACTTATGGGCTGTAATGATGGCCTGCTGCAAACGATGTATATTCGAGGCGAAGGTGGCGATGATGATCCTATCACTGGCCTCCCTGAAATATTCGTCAAAGGAGTTACCCACCAATCGTTCAGAAAAAGTGTATCCTTCCTTTTCCACATTGGTGCTGTCAGAAAGTAGTACCAGAACTCCCTGTTCACCCAGGGAGGCGAATCTATGCAAATCTAGAACGTCTCCATCTATAGGAGTATGATCTATCTTAAAGTCCCCTGTATGTACCAGTGTCCCCACCGGAGTATGAATTGCCAGGGCCATAGCATCCGGAATGCTGTGAGAAACCCTTATAAATTCTACCTTAAAGGAACCTATTTCTATAATGTCCCTTGGATTTACAGAATTTAAGGCAGCCTGTCTATCCATACCATGTTCCTTTAATTTACGCTCTACTAACCCTAAAGCAAGTCTAGAACCATAAATAGGAACATTTATTTGTCTAAGAAAATAGGGGAGCCCTCCAATATGGTCTTCATGACCATGTGTCAGTACTACAGCCAACAGCTTTTCACGATTTTCTACAAGATAGGCATAATCTGGCAGAACTAAATCAATACCCATCATATCTTCTTCCGGAAAGGCTAGCCCGCAGTCGATGACAAGGATTTGGTCTTGGTACTTAATCGCTGTCATATTTTTGCCGATTTCACCCAGCCCACCCAGTGGGATTATTGATAATGCCGACTTTTTTATTAGTGGTCACCTCCCAATATTATAAATGCAACCGGGTTAATTATACTGTAAATGTTTCCTAATTGGCAAATACTCCAAGAAATATAAAAAAACCGGGATAAGACTCAGAGCTCTCTACTGAATCTATCCCGGGTTTTTGGGTTACTCTGTAGTGCAAGGCCCTTTACCACAGTTGGGGCCAGTAGGACCGGCATTCTTTGGTAGTTTAGCTTTCTGCTCATCGGTCAGTACAGATTGACACTCTGTTTTGTTCCGCTGGCGTATTTCCGAAAGCTTATTCTTAAGTTCCTTTATCTCATTAACCTTTGTATCAACCTTTGACTTGTCTGGATTTCTTTGAAATTTTAATTGTTTTAATTCAAAGATGTTATCCTGTAGCTTTATCCGTAGCTCACGGGTTTCCTGATGATTTTTCTTCTGTATATCCCTTAATTTATTTATTTGTTCATCCGTCAATTTCAGGTTGTTAATGGGGTCTTCCCCTAAGGTGCTATAATGCTGCTTTGATCCGTGACCCCAGCCCTTTTCCGCTGAGGCTACCTGGACAATACTAAAAGCTAATAACAATGTAAGCATGATGGTAACAGCCTTTTTCATCTAAATAATCCCTCCTAATTTTTCTCTGGACGTTACACGTCCTCTATCTCTATTTTCTATAATGTACAGTTGGACAGGATTTTATTAAAAAAATGAAGCCACCAATTTATCTTTCGAAAGTTTATACAAAATTTACTCATTCATTAAAAAAACTGCCAAGGCACCAGGACCACCATAGGCCCCTACCACAGGACCGATAATTCCCAGGTGAATTTCCTTGGTATTAATATTTTTCTCTATTTCATCCTTTAGCAGATAGGCTTCTTCAATACAATTACCGTGGGACATAGCTATTATTTGGGCAGACGATCCCACAACATTTTCTTTTAGGGAGTTAACCAAGTGCTGAATAGCCCTTTTTCTACCCCTCACCCTATCTATAATGCCAACTTTTCCTTCTTGGTCTAAACGCAACATTGGATTTATTTTGAGAAGTGAACCTATTGAATATTGGATGGTACTTATTCTTCCGCCAATTTTTAGATAGTGGAGATCATTTACGGTCATAAAGGTTTTAAAGGTCTTAATTCTTTCAGTTAAATATTCAACAATTTCCGCCAGTGTTCTTCCTTGCTTTTGTAGACCTAAAGCTTTTAAAACAAGTAAGCCCTGACCCATGGATGCGGTTAATGTATTTACCAAGGTTATTTTGGCAGCAGGATAGTCTTCTAAAATAGTTCTTTTGGCAAGATTAGCACTATTGTAAGTCCCGCTTAAACCTGTTGATACTCCTATATATAAAATTTCTATATCCCTTATAACGTAATCTAAAAATTTATTGTAGAATGCCTGGGATGTTGCCTGAGATGTTTTAACAACATTTCCTGCCTTCATAGCCTGATAAAATTCTTCATAGGTTAAAGAATGTCCAAAGTCATCAAAATATTCTTTACCAGCTAACTGATAAGTAAGGGGAACATAATCCAATTTGTTACTATTAATAATCTCCAGGGGCAAGTCACAACACGAGTCTGTTAAAATTACAAAGTTTTGCAATGTCATCCTCCTGCAGGTTTGTTATTTTGCTAAAAAAAATACCCTTCGACTATCGGAAGAGTATTTTAACAGTTTATATGTGCCGTATTTTATCAGTGTATTAATCTTATGTAAACAAGTAATTTTTTCATTACTAAAAACTATTATTGTTTTGATAATTTCATTAAAGCATATAGGTCTAACGGTTCGTTAGTTCCTTCTTTGAATAATTGCCCTGGTATAACATGGTCTATGAACAGGATTCCCTCCAAATGATCTATTTCATGTTGCAGGCAGCGGGCCATAAAGTCTTTACCTTCCATTAAAAATTCTAGGCCCTGCCTATTCATGGCCTTTACTTTTACGTTTTTGGCCCTCTTTACTTTGCCCCAAATGCCGGGCATGGATAAACAAGCCTCCGGGCCTATTTGTTCCCCTGATTTGTCTATTATGGTGGGATTAATTAATTCAATAAAACCCTGTCCGGTATTTATAACTACCATTCTCCTCAGGATTCCCACCTGGGGTGCTGCCAGTGCTGCTCCGTTACTCTCAGCGTCAAGGGTCTCAGTCATATCGTCAAGTAAACTTAAAATATTTGAGTTTATCTCTGTAACTGGCTTACATACTTTCCTTAAAGCCGGGTCCCCTATTTTGCCAATAATCCGTTCAGCCATTATTTCACTCCTTGAAAATCACGTCTTAATCCTTTTTCCCATTTATCTATTTCATCAAGCTTGGTGAATTCTTCTATATCCTGCCGATTTGGATTTAAGTGCTCTTTTCTTATGATAACTTTTCCACCATTCTGAATGGTTATCCTGGCTATACGTAATACTTCGTTTAAGAAATATTCTTCCCCGGTGCTTATTGCCTCTTCAAGGGTCTCATAGGGCACCACAAGGTCCTTTGCCATAGGAGTAGCTGAATCCATTTTAGTTCCTCCAAAAGTTTTTATATCATAGCAATAGTATACCATTGGGTTTATCAGGTCAATATAGCTTTTGCCTAAATGTTCCACAGGCTACCTGATGATGCTCTGCCCTGTTTAACATTCCCTCCAGGACTTCTTTACCCAGAATAAGCATTAGCTCTAAAATATCAATTTCCTCCGGGACTCTCTTATGTCCGGCCCGATATGCCTTCACACCTGATACACACATCCTGCGGGTGGTTTGTTGTCCTTTGACAGGGATAAAAAAGGTACAGTCATTGCAAGAGTGGCGAAACTTTTCTCCCGTGTCCGGCAAAATCATTTTGCTGGCATAGAGATGGTTCCTTTTATAGTAATTCTTAACTCTTTCGTCCATAGTAAACCCCCTGCTCCGTCAAGGAAACAGCTCTTTTTATGCTGCCGGCCCCCCATCTGCTTCTTATTACGTCCAAGGCCTTATCTATTTGCTCGTTTTTTTGCCTAACATTAAAGATATCTATCTGTAATTCCCGGTTTTCTATAAGCTCTGATAAGGCCAGTCCCACCAACCTTATCCGAAGGTTGCTTGACCAGTATCTTTCTAAAAGGTAAACCCCCGTCTTATATATTTCCTCCGTAAGGTTAGTATACTGCCCCAGGGCCTTTGAGTGGGCCTCGGTATGAAAGTCCGGGTCCTTTATAACCAGGGAGATCCTCTTGCCTATACACCCGGCTTTTCTGGCCCGCTGCCCCACTTCCTCTGCAAGTTCAAGGATGACGACTTTGGCCTGCTGGTATCCGTAGTAGTCCCTGGGTAAAGTTATTTGGTTTCCTACACTTTTAATCACATCCAGGGAGTGGGGGTCTACGGGGCTATGGTCGACTCCCTGGGCAGAATAGTGTAATATTTCTCCAACTAATCCATATCTTTTGCGCAGTATCCCCACCGGAAGGGCAGCTAATTCCCCAATGGTTTGAATACCAATAGTACTTAGCCACCGGCTTATTCGGCTGCCCACACCAAATAGTTCCCTTACCGGCAGTGGCCAAATAATTTTGGGCCAATCATCAAGGGATAGCTCAATTATTTGGTTAGGTTTACGCAGCTCAGCAGCCATCTTAGCCAGCAATTTGTTCGGTCCAATGCCTATGTTTACCCCAACCCCTATTTCATTATTAATTCTCTGCTGAATCTGTTGGGCAATTTTAAAGCTTGAGCCAAAAAGATGAATGCAGCCAGTTACATCCATAAAGCTCTCGTCAATTGAGTAGGGCTCAGTCAAATCAGAATAGTCTTTTAAAATGTTATTAATCCTTGAAGAGTAAGCAGCGTATATAGAATGCTCCGGGTACACAAATATTCCTTCCGGGCATAGGAATTTAGCATCACCAATTAACATTCCAGTCTTGATGCCGTATTTTTTCTTGGCCTCAACTGAAGCAGCAATTACGATCCCCACCCTTTTGGCCGGATCTCCCCCTACTATAACTGGTTTGCCCCTCAGTCTTGGGTCCTCCGCCTGGTGAACCGATGCAAAAAAACTATTCATATCACATAGAAAGATTACTCTGGACAATTAATAAACACCACCAGAACATTTGTTTGCTTAGTGGTGTTATTATATAACCGAACGTGAGTTCTCTGCAATAGGAAATATTTGTCATTTCACAAAAAGGACCAGCCTGTTGAAAAAGCTATAATTGGGTTTTAATAATCCCGAGCAGCGACGTTCGAAGCAGTGGAAACAGCGCTTCGCGAAGCTGAGGATGCGAAAATGGGTGAGCGGACATGGACGTCCGCGAAAGCCTGAGGTAAATACGATGTTTACTCGAAGGCGGCCCATTTTCGCCCGAAGCAAGGGATTAGCGCTGTCCACTGCGGAGATAGGAGTCGTGAGGGATTATTAAAACCCGAATATAGGTAGTTTCTCGACAATCTGACCGCGCTTATTTACAGCGCGGTTCTACTTCGCTAGCTTTTCCAGCGTGGAAACTCTATTAGCCAAATAACTAGTATCAACCTCAATTCTATCAAGCTTTTCTATAACCTTAGTTAATTGTTCATTAGTTATTTCACGGGCATCAAAAAGAGCACGGATTTTATCAATAATTTCATTCTCTATGCTTGTTTCAAAGCGAAGCTGACTTTTTTCAAGGGAATCCAGTTTTTTACCTTGATGTTGGAGTGTTTTTAAAATTTGGTTTTGGTTTTCAAGGATTTGCTTAAGTATTTGTTCCAAATTCATTCTCCTTCCAGGCCTAATTCCGTACAGAACAACCTAACTCTCTTTACTCATACTTTTATTATGAATTATTATAACATTCCATCTAGTAATATAAAATGACCGCGCCTATTTATTTTACAGCGCGGTCCTAAAGGTTTCTCTATACAATCTTAGTTGTCCAATCCTCCACATTCCAGATATCAGTTACCCAATCTTCGTAAAAATCAGGGTCGTGGGAGACTAAAACCACAGTACCTTTAAATTCTTTCAGTGCCCTTTTTAATTCATCCTTGGCATCTACATCCAGATGATTGGTGGGCTCGTCCAGTACCAGCCAGTTAATGTCCTTAAGCATCAGCTTGCACAGGCGGACCTTCGCGTTTTCCCCGCCGCTTAGCACCATCATCTGACTGGTGATGTGCTCATTGGTAAGGCTGCATTTGGCCAAGGCCTGGCGGACTTCATAATTGCTCAATCCCGGGTACTCGCTCCAGATTTCTTCCATAGCGGTGTTGTTGTTATTGCGGCTGCTTTCCTGTTCAAAATAACCGGGATAAATGTTTTCTCCCAGGGTTACTTGTCCGGCGACCGGCTTAAGAAAGCCTAAAAGGGTTTTTAGTAATGTGGATTTGCCTAGGCCATTGACCCCTCTGATGGCTACCTTTTGGTTTCTTTCCAGCATTACATTCAGGGGTTTAGTAAGGGGCTCGTCATAACCAATTATTAAATCCTTGGCCTCAAATATAATTCTTCCCGGTGTCCTTGCTTCGTTAAATTTAAAAATAGGCTTGATCTTTTCCTTTGGCTTTTCTAGAATTTCCATCTTATCTAACTGCTTCTGACGGCTTTTAGCCCTGCCGGTTGTAGATATTCTGGCCTTGTTGCGGGCAATAAAATCTTCCAGCCTCTCTACTTCCTTTTGCTGTTTCTCGTAGGCCTTGAGATCCTGCCGCTTTTTTAATTCGTGCATTTGGAGAAACTGTTCATAGTTACCTGTATATCTAGTTAGAATGGTATTCTCCACGTGATAAATCACATTAATTACATCATTTAAAAAGGGAATATCATGGGAGACAAGAATAAAGGCATTTTCATAATTTTTCAGGTATCTTTTAAGCCATTCAATATGTTCAAAATCCAGATAGTTAGTAGGTTCGTCTAAAATTAATATGGTAGGATTTTGCAGTAATAATTTAGTCAGCAGCACCTTGGTTCTTTGCCCACCGCTTAAATCCGATACATCCTTATCTAAACCAATGTCGGTTAAACCTAACCCATTGGCTATTTCCTCTATTTTAGCCTCGATGGTATAAAAGCTATTCAGCTCTAAGATATTTTGAATCTCTCCCACATCTTCCATCATCCGGTTGATTTGATCCTCTGGGGCCTCCCCCATTTTATCGTAAATTTGCAGCATTTCCGCTTCTAAATCCAGCATACCCTGGAAGGCTTCCCTCAGAACCTCGCGGATTGTTTTACCCCTGGTGAGGTTGGTATGCTGATCCATATAACCAACGGTAACCCGGCTGGACCATTCTACCTTACCCTGATCCGGGGTTAATTCACCGGTGATAATATTTAAAAAGGTAGATTTGCCTTCTCCATTAGCCCCTACTAAGCCTACATGTTCTCCCTTTAACAGCCGGAAGGATGCATCCTCTAATATTGCTCTACCTCCAAAGCCGTGGGTTACATTTTCCACTGTTAATACACTCATTTGCTTCTCCTTTAAAATCTAAAATTTCACCAACCTGTATATTGTAGCTTGACTATACCGGTTAAGTCAAAATGTAATTTACTTGCCACTGCCATATTTATTAATTTCTTCAGCCAATTCATTTAGATAGGTCCATCGTTCCAGCAATTCTTCCAGACGTTCTTCTAACTCCCTTTGTTTAGCCAGCAATTCCTGCAAAAGACTGTAATCACTTCCGGCCTCATTAATTTTATCGTTAACGGTTTTTAACTCATCCTCTACTCCGACAATCACATCGTCTATTTGTTCAAATTCCCTCTGTTCCTTAAAGGTAAATTTCAGCTTGTCCTTTTTCTTTTCTTCCCTTTGCCCCTTTTTTTCCGTAATCTCCTTTGAGGTTTTTTGTTCAGATTCCATGGATTCTTTAATTTCCAAAAAATCCGAATAGCTACCTGTAAATTCAGTAATTCGGCCAGGGACACTAAAGGTAAACAGCTTGTCTACGGTACGATCCAAAAAATAGCGGTCATGGGATACCACAATGAGGGTGCCTGGAAAATCATCAAGGTAATCTTCTAGTATGGTTAAAGTTTGAATATCTAAATCGTTAGTAGGCTCATCCAGCAACAGTACATTGGGAGCACCCATTAGAACCCTCAATAGATAAAGTCTCCTCTTCTCACCTCCGGAGAGATTTTCTATTGCCGTCCATTGGACATTGGGTGGGAACAAAAAGCGGTTCAACATTTGAGAGGCGCTTATTTCTTCCCCATCACTGGTGGGCAGGTATTCTGCCACTTCTTTAATATAGTCAATGACTCTAAGTTCTTCATTCATTTCTATATTTTCCTGGGAAAAGTAACCTATCTTGACTGTCTGTCCATGCTCCACCAGGCCCTGATCCGGAGAAATATTGCCGGCAATAATATTTAAAAGAGTTGTCTTACCACTACCGTTAGGCCCAATGATGCCGACCCGTTCATGCTTACCAAAAATGTGGCTAAAATCCTTAATAATAGTCCTATCTTCGTAAGTCTTACTGATATGTTCCAGAAGAATAACCTTTTTGCCTAATCTACTTGAAACCACCGATATATCAATTTTGCCAGGGGCCTCTTCAAAGCTTTTTCCCTGCAGTTTATTGAAGCGATCAATCCTGGCCTTTTGCTTGGTAGTCCTGGCTTTAGCTCCACGCTGCATCCAGGCCAATTCATTCCTTAAGATATTTTGCCTTTTCCTTTCTGATGCTTGCTGTTGTTCCTCCCGCTCTATTTTTAGCTCTAGGAATTTACTATAATTCCCAGAATAGCGGTACAGCTTGCCCCGGTCCAATTCAATAATTGTGTTGACTACCCGATCTAGGAAGTAACGATCATGGGTAACCATCAACAGGGCACCCTTTCGCTTGTTTAAATACTGTTCCAACCAGGCAACTGTCTCATTGTCTATATGGTTGGTAGGCTCATCAAGAATCAGCAGGTCCGATGGGTTGATCAAAGCCCCTGCCAGTGCTATCCTTTTTCTTTGTCCGCCGGATAGCTTTACCACATGGGCATTAAAATCGGTAATCCCCAATTGGGTGAGTACAGACTTTGCTTCACTTTCAATCTGCCAAGCATTCATAGCATCCATTCTCTGTCCTAGCTGCAGCATGTTTTTCTGGAGTCTTTCATTCCCAGGCTCCCCATTTAAAAGGCCCAGGGCCCTTTCATATTCACGCAGTAATTCCATGACCGGGGAGGTTCCTTTAAAGACCTGCTCCAAAACGGTGGCCTTTTCTTCAAAATAGGGATTTTGGGGTAAATAATCCACCTGCAGGTTTTTTGCCATAAGGATATTGCCTCTGTCAGCGGAATCAAGTCCTGCTAAAACCTTTAATAAGCTGCTTTTTCCTGTACCATTTACACCCACCAGCCCGATTTTTTCACCCTCGGCGATTCCAAGGGAGACACCTTCAAATATCTTCTTAATACCATAACTTTTAGTGAGATTTTCAATAGATAGTAGATTCATTATGCATCCTTTCAAAATTCCGGTTACTTCCCAGTATTCAGACCAACAGAGGTTTATTCTTATTCTAACTGATTTGTTATAATGTTATTACCCAACAACATTATACTAAAGGATAAAAGGAAATGCTAAACTTCTTAAGTAATTGCAACGCCTGGTTTGGAAAACGCATGTTTTATGTCGTTCTAGTCCCACTACTATTGGGCTTTATAGCACCGGTAGAAACCACAAAGTTCTGGACAATTATTGCAACCCTGTCCTTTTCCTATATGACCTTTGCGGCATCCCTGGAGATTAGGATTAAAGATTTTTTAAATAGGCTGTCTAAACCATGGCTTACCTTGTGGATGCTGCTATTCATACACGGTGTAATGCCGGCTATCGCCTATCTGATAGGGATAATTTTCTACCCAGATAATGAATCAATCCGCCTGGGGTTCCTAATAGGTGCAGCCATACCCATAGGTGTCACGTCCCTAATCTGGTCTTCCATGAATGGGGGCGATGTTCCCTTATCAATGTCTGCAGTTACACTGGATACCTTGATAAGCCCCCTATTATTACCACTCTTTATTGCTATCGTGGTGGGAAAAATGATTCAGATTGATATGAACCATCTTTTAATAGGTCTCTTTTGGATGGTTACCGTTCCAAGTCTTCTAGGTATGCTGCTCCATGATTATACTAAAGGAACACTGGATAGGTATGTCCGTTCTATCGGGGGAGTAACCTCAAAGTTCGCATTATTTTTAGTGATTTATATTAACGCCAGCGCCATTGCGCCGGAAATAAACTGGGATTACTCTGTGGTTAAATTATTACTAGTGATATTAATTGTATCTGTTAGCGGGTATGTCCTTGGTTATTTCAGTTCCTATATTCTTAAGGGCCATCACCCAGACAGGATGGTCACCATGATTTACAGTGTAGGAATGAGAAATAACAGTCTGGGATTGGTTCTGGCACTAACTTACTTCCCACCCGCAGTGGCATTACCTATCACTTTGTCAATGCTCTATCAGCAACCCCTGGCTGCCGTAGTATCACAATTGTTAAACAGAGCCAAAAGAAAAAAACGCCTTGAAAGCGTCGAAACGTAAATGACTCCCGGGTTCTCCGGGAGTCATTTACATTTATTTAACTTCTCTACTATTTGTGTAGGTTTTTATTATGGATATAACCATATGCAACATCGACTATAAAGAGAAATTCTTCGATGATCTTACGCATAACCGTGCACCTCTTTTCGGGATAACAAATTAATAAGGCCTTATCTACAAAATACTCCTCTTTTGATAAAAAGTAAATAGACATGTACCTGACAATTTGATTACTTTTCCCTTGATTGCTCCATATTTCTTTAATTATTATACAATATGCATTTTCTAGAACAGATGCTTAGGGCGCATAGTGCCTTAGCTTGCTAATATCGTTACAATTTAGAGGTGTGTACTTTTAATATTAAACCGGCTTATTAATTCAGCTATTCGTTCAGAAAGTTTTTTTCTTATTATCCTTTTTAATTAGCAAAATTAACTTTAACTACAACTATTTCCGATTGGGTGCCAAGCCTCACCGGCGGACCCCATGTCCCATAACCGGAGGACACTATAACCTGCAGGTTGTCCATGGCCAGATAACCATGGTCAACCTCATAAAGTTTTCTTGTAACAAATTGATTTGGGAAAAACTGTCCCTTATGGGTGTGTCCGGATAGTTGCAGGTCAACACCATTATTTTTAGGTTCTTCCAAATTTACAGGTTGATGATCCAAAACTATAATTGGTTTACTCTTATCCATCCCCGTCATTATCTCTTCTAATTTTTTACGATCCTTTTTAGAAACGTCATCTCTACCTATGAGGTTTACACCGGCAACTTCTATATATTCATCCCTTAAAGTAATTATATTTGCTTCACTAAAAATTCTTATTGTTTCGTCCAAATTTCCACCATAGTACTCATGATTGCCCAACACTCCGTAGACCCCATATTTAGACTCTATCCCCCGTAGTGTTTCTATCTCCCTTTCTAACGCTTGATGGTCTCTATCGTCAAAGATATCCCCAGCCAGCAGCACTAAATCCGGCTGTAAGTAATTAATATCTCTAACCATCTTTTGTACATAACCTGTTCTTTTCGCACTATCAATATGGATATCCGATAATAAAACTATATTTAAGTCATCCCCAGGCTTTGGAATGGAAACATCATAGCTCTCCACTTTAATGTTAGTTGCATGTACCGTACCGAAAATGATCAGCAACAAAACTAAACCATAGGAACCAATAATAAACTGTTTGCTACTAATAAAGAAGCCAATAAAAACAACAATAATAGAATAGTAAAAGAATACTATCCAGTAGTTCCCTATTATATCTAAACCCTTAACGCCAAATCTACCTAAAATTGGTGACAGGGCAAGAATGATAAATATCCCCCAAAATACAAGCTTATTAATTTTAACCAGTTCATAAATCTGTCTGCCAATTTGCCAATTTATAAATGTGTATAGAATTAAAATTAAAACAAAAAAATAACGCATAAGAATCCCCTTTTTTATGTATTAGGTAATATCAAGACTATAACTATATTGTCTCCCATTGCCGCTTTCATTTATCAGAAATAAAAAAATTAGGCCTCTTAATTTATTAAGTCGGCCTTGTTTAGTATGAAAGATTAGTAAGCAGAATCCTATCGTTCCATACAAAAAAACGCAATTACTATACCAGCCAGTATAATAAGACATCCTAAAAACAAAAGCGCCATCATAGAAATGATAAACCCCTCCTCTAACAACTACTCTGTATCAAGCTCTAGTCAGTCTTATATTTCCACTGACAAATTCTCTTTTCCAGTAAATCTATGCCTTTATAAATGATATAGCCCATCATTCCCATGGCAATAATCCCGGCAAACATTTCAGGATATGCAGCTCTGGACCAGGCATCTAGCAGATAATAACCCAGCCCTTCTTGACTGGCCACAGTTTCGGAAAAAAACAAGACCGCAATGGCTGTTCCTGAGGCGATACGCAGTGATGTTAATACTTCCGGGATTACAGCAGGTAATACAACATGCCTGTATAAATCACCCTTAGAAGCACCAAGGCTGATCACGGAATGGATTACCTCATTATTTATACCCCTGGCTGCATCCCTTGTTGTGACAAGTATTTGAAAAAAAACAACCAATACTATTAGAGCGATCTTTGACAAGTCCTTTAAACCTAGCAAGGCCATTAATACGGGTAAAAAAACTATTTTCGGTATAGGATAGATAAGGTAAACCAGGGGCGATATGAATCGATCAAATTTACCCTCACGACCTAAAAACATACCCAGTGGAACAGCCAGGGCTAAAGAGATAAATAGACTTAACAATACCCGATAGGTACTTATTTGGAAATGGTAAAATAGTGTGCCTTGTATCTCAGCATAAAAGGTTTGTAAAGAAATTATTGGTCCGGGAAGGGCCGGTATTTTAAGGGCCCAGGAAAACAACTGCCAGAGCAGTAATAAGCAAAAAACCGATATGATAGTCTCATAATAGGTTACCCTTGTATTTTTAGCTGTCACTTTCCAATATCCCCCGCACTTTAGTGGCCATCTCGTAAAACTCTTTTGTTTTACGATAATCCTTTTGCCCCACCAATGGGTTGTCGACGATTGCCATTAATCTTCCCGGATTAGGGGACAATACGATAATCCTTTGACCGAGAAAAATTGCTTCCTCAATACTATGGGTGACCAAGGCAACACTCATATTTCCCTTTGACCATATCCTTTGTACCTGCTGCTGAAGGGCTTCCCTGGTAAGGGCATCCAGGGCCGAAAAGGGCTCATCCATCAATAGCAAATCGGGCTTCAAGGCCAAGGCCCTTGCTATACCGGTTCTCTGACGTTGTCCCCCGCTTAGTTGGGCAGGAAAACGATCCCTTAGCTCCCACAAACCCAATTCTTGTAAAATTGGACCTAAGATATCTTCAATTTCCTTATTGCTGACACCCCGAATGGTAAGTCCGAGGGCAGCATTGTCCCAGACCCTTTTCCAGGGTAGTAAGCCATAATCCTGTAAGATAAGGGCCGTTTTACGGCGGCCCCTACTAACTGGCTTTCCCTCAATTAAAACCTCTCCGGAAAAATTGTCCATTAGTCCTGATAGGACATAAAGAAGGGTCGATTTACCAGAACCCGAGGGACCGATTATGGAACAGGTCCCCCCCTTTGGAATTGTAAAGGTTACCTCCTCCAGGGCTTTAACCCTTGCCCCCTGGTGCCAATAAGCTACCGAAAGGCCGTTAACCTGCACCATGGTATCTTTGGCCGGACTGGACATTAAAGCACCTTCCCGTAAACCATATCATCATAGGTTAATTTATTTTTCAATAAATCATGTTCAAGCATCCATTCAATAACAGCATCCACATCTTCTTCCTTAGGAAGCTCGGGCGCAGAATAAATAAACCTTAACTGATTACCTGAACTAAGTAGGTTTTTAGGTATTTTCGCTTCTTCCATTAAAATATCATTGAACTGGTCGGGATTTCTCTGTATATCGGATACAGCCCGGCTATAGGCTTTCATTAATTTCTCAATATCTATATCATTTTTATCAAGGGTTTCCTGCCTTACAATTACCACTGTTTGGGCAAGGGTATTTTTAGAGTTGTCGGCTATTAAGTGGGCACCACCGATCTCTGCCAGTGTAGCCATGGGGTCAGGCAGAGTTGCTGCCATAACTGTTCCACCCATTAGGGCATCAAAGCGAACAGGCAGTTTAGGAACAGCAATTTTTTTAATATCCTCCTGACTAAGTCCCTTCTCCGTTAACATCCGGTCGGTAATATACTCATTAATAGTATTTAGGGACATGGCAATGGGTACATTTTTAAGTTGCTCTACAGATTTAATATCAGAATTTGGTGCTGCCAGGATAGCAAATCTATTTTCACCGGGGCTAATCCCCTGGGCAACAGCAACACTTTTTACCTTTGTCCCTGCATTATTCATGGTAGCAACAGCAATCAAATCCCCAATACCGGCATCAATCTGCTTTGCTGTAAAAGCACTGTCCCTTTCCAAAGCACTGGGAAAGGCTATTAATTCCACCTCAATGCCTTCCTCCTTAAAATAACCCTTTTGTTCTGCTACCCAAAAGGGCAAGTTATCTGCAATTGGCAGCATACCCACCTTCAGTTTAGTGGATTCCTGCCCGCAACCACCGGCAAATAAAATAATTATCGGCAGTAGTACGGCAAATAAATATTTTTTCATCTTAATAATTCACCCCTAAAAATTCGCCTCTATTCGGCATATTATCTTTAATCAAAAAATTCTCTCTAATAGTCTATAAATCCTTCTTTGCTTAACTACAGTTATCAAAAACCCGTTGTCCTAAGACAACGGGCGGGTTTTATAGAAAATCTGTTATAAAAAAGTTATGAATCTAAGAATGAGACTTTATTTATACATTAAACTTGTTTACCATACTATTTAGTTCCTCTGATAATTGACTTAAGGCTTCAATAGATGCTGAGACATTTCCCATTATTACAGTTTCCTCATGTGTTGAAACAGTTACTGTCTGAATTCCTGTAGAAATTTGTTCTATAGCGGATGCGATTTGTTGCATTTGTGCCGTTAAGGATTGTACTAACGAGCTAATTTCAATAAAGCTATTGCCAACTTCTTCTACAATTCCAGTTCCCTTAGCAACCTCTTGATTCCCATCTGCTATGCAGGTAACTGCCCTTTGGGATTCATATTGAATGGAATGTACTAAAGCAACGATATCCTTTGTTGCCCTACCTGACTGTTCAGCTAGTTTCCTAATCTCATCCGAGACAACAGCGAAACCTCTTCCCATGTGACCTGCCCTAGCTGCCTCTATGGCTGCATTTAGGGCTAGCAGATTAGTTTGCTCGGATATATTAGTTATAAATTCAACAATACGGTTAATCTCCCGGGACTTTTCATTTACTTTACTAATCACTTCTCCTAATTGCAAGGTAGAACTGGCTATATTCTTCATCTGAAGGCTAACTTTATCAATACCTCCAGTTCCTTTTTCAGCTTGCCTGGCTGTATGTTGTGATACCCTTGATATCTCTTGAGTATTTGATGAAATTGTATCAATTGTAGAAGCGATTTGATTCATGGTACTAGATGTTGTCGTAGCTTTATTAACAGTATATTGACTACTATTTCTTAAAGTATTAGTGGAATTTTTCATCTCAAGGGACTTATGTGCTATTTGCTTGATAAGTATCCTCATTTGATTTAACATTACCTTAAATGAATCTGCTAAAATACCTACTTCATCCTTTGATCCTGCATTAATATCCACGGCTAGATTCCCTGATGCTATTATTCTTGTTGTTTTAACTAATTCCTTAATAGGTCTTAATAATATCTTGAAAATAAAGTGCAGTAATATGGAACTAAATAATACACCTATGGCTACCGATACCAATCCGGATATTAAAAGACTATTTAATCTTTTTACGTGTTCCTCTCTAGAAATTCCCGCTTTAATATATCCAACTGGTTGCCCAGAATAGTCTTTAACCGGAATAATTAAAACTGCAGTGCTATCATTATTTATATTATAAAACTTAAAGGTCTTTTCTGCTAAAGCCTGTTGTAATATATCTTCATTGATTGAAAGGGTATCTTGTTCACTGGTACTGCCTAATAATGTTACTTTCTTATCAGAATCATTTATTGTATCACCATTTAAACTATAAATATAAAACTCCCCTGGAATGCTTTTTTGGATATTTTTGGCAAAGGCATCCCCAAAATCACTTCCAATCTCCATGCTTCCCATATGAATCTCTTGATAATTTATTGGAACCACTACTCTAAAACCAAATCCACCTACGCCCTGCTCTAACCCTTGAACAACCCTTTTCTTATCGTTACATTCCACCACCGTTTTGCGGAAAGAGGATAAATCATCTCCATAATTATCCGGTTTATGTGCCCTGTAAAAAGCTGTTGCCGGAGGAATATGAAACTGAAGTTGGGAAATTCCTTCTGCTTTTAGCTCATTAAAAATTGGCATAGTTAATCTCGCGATCTCAGCCCGGTTCCTTTCAGCAAAAGTTTTTTGAATATCCGGGTTCTCTGAAATACTTAATGCAGAATATCTTGCACTATTAATTTGACTGTCAAAGGCATTTTCTATAGTTTTATTAACAAGTTGATAATAAGAGGTTTCATTTTTTAAAATAGAATTCTTTGTTTGCAAGTAGTCAAACATAACTAACATAGTTAGAGTCATGATAATTAGAAGAGTTATACTAATAAACATTTTAGTCTTCATTGACATTTGCAAACCCCCACTATGTTTTTAATATTTTGAATTTTTTTATTAGTAGATATTTCCTTAAAGTATATCCTTTGAAAGTTAATCGAATATGTCCTTACTAAGACATTTTATATGTCTTTGTTAAGACAATTTTTTTGTCCTATATTTGACATGCGAAAACAAAGTGTGGTTTAAAACACCTAATAACAAAACACGCCGTCTTATTCAAAAGACAGCGTGTTTTGTAAAATTACTCACCTACTCTCCCAGGGGCTTGCGCCCCGAGTACTTGTCACGTACTTGTCACGGGGACGGTTCTACTTGTCACGGGTACTTGTCACGGGGACGGTTCTACTGACAGCTTTCAATACTTGTCACGGGGACGGTTCTACTGACAGCTTTCAATGAATTATGGAGACTAATACTGTCACTAGAACCGTGCCCGTGACATGTGAAACGTGAGGGGTGTGCCGAAAGTTAAGTTTCAGCACACCCCCAAGCCTTTGACTTATAAAATTTTAACTAAACCCTTTAATTCATCAATAGTTCTTGATAAGTTCCTAAGGTTATCTTGTATTTCCTTAGTTGCTACAGTTTGTTTATTACCAATGTTTGTTGAGGTATTAACCAATTCACTCATATTGGTCACTGATTCCTTAATATTTTTCAAGGTTTCACCAACTTGTATTACGGAGTTAGCAGTTACATTTGATAGTTTTCTTATCTCATCTGCTACAATTGTAAAGCCCTTTCCTTGCTCCCCTGCCCTAGCTGCCTCTATGGCTGCATTTAATCCGAGGAGCTTAGTTTGGTCAGATATTTTTTTTATTGTGTTTAATATTTCATCTGAATGGTTCAATTCTTTAATAGCTTCATCTACACCTTCCGTAAGCTGTTCGCTTATATTTGAAACATAGCTAGCACCATCAGTTATGGCCTGAATATTGCCATTAACATTGATGAAAGATGAATGAAATTGATTTATAGCTAACTCCAATTTCTTTTGGTTATCCAAGCTTGTCCCCATAGCCACAGCACCAATAACCTGGTTATCCTCATTGAATACCGGGACACAATAGGCTTTGAAAGGAACACCATAAACCTCCGGGCCTACCTCCACCATTTTAGGAACCCTATCCCTAATACTCTGGAACACCGCTCCTCCAGGGGTTATTGGATCACCAACTCTTTCATGGGTATCTAGGCTTTCTCCGGACTGATATGCTAATACCTGTTCTATATCATATACACCCACTGCCACATCCTGTAGAATTAAACTATTCAAATAAGGTGAAACTTTTATAAACGCATCCAACAAATCCTGTCCTATTAACATCTTCATTGTGACCCCCACTATTTATAAAATGTAATACATCATTATTAGACATATTTGTTCAAAAACCTCTTCATTTGCCACCACTTGGGTAAATCATTATTACCCTTTAACATTAAGAAACCCGCCGTCTTAATCAAAAGACAGCGGGTTTTGTAAAATTACTCTGGCGACGACCTACTCTCCCAGGGGCTTGCGCCCCGAGTACCATCGGCCCTGGAGGGCTTAACTGCTGTGTTCGGGATGGGAACAGGTGTACCCCCTCCGGTATCGCCACCAGAAATTCGATATTCGATGTTCGTCATTCGAGGTTCGATCCAAGCATTCCTCTTGGGTCTTACCTCAAGCATATATCCAATTTATGTGTTCCTTCAAAACTGAACAGCTTTAAGTAATCGTCGTATATATTTTTCTTAGTTCGAACTTCGAATCTCGAATCTCGAACTTCGATTTAGGTCAAGACCTCGACCTATTAGTACCGGTCGGCTGCAGGCATTGCTGCCCTTACACCCCCGGCCTATCTACCATGTAGTCTTCATGGGGTCTTACCTACTTGCGTAGTGGGAAACCTCATCTTGAAGGAGGCTTCGCGCTTAGATGCTTTCAGCGCTTATCCCTTCCGGACATAGATACCCAGCACTACCGTTGGCACGATAGCTGGTACACCAGCGGTCCGTCCATCCCGGTCCTCTCGTACTAGGGACAGCTCTTCTCAAGTTTCCTGCGCCTGCGACGGATAGGGACCGAACTGTCTCACGACGTTCTGAACCCAGCTCACGTACCGCTTTAATGGGCGAACAGCCCAACCCTTGGGACCTACTACAGCCCCAGGATGCGATGAGCCGACATCGAGGTGCCAAACCTCCCCGTCGATGTGGACTCTTGGGGGAGATAAGCCTGTTATCCCCGGGGTAGCTTTTATCCGTTGAGCGACGGCCCTTCCACTCAGAACCGCCGGATCACTAAGCCCTACTTTCGTACCAGCTCGACCTGTACGTCTCGCTGTCAAGCTCCCTTCTGCCTTTACACTCTTACGCGCGATTTCCACCCGCGCTGAGGGAACCTTTGGGCGCCTCCGTTACCTTTTGGGAGGCGACCGCCCCAGTCAAACTGCCCACCTGACACTGTCCTCAATCCAGCTTCATGGACTAAAGTTAGAATTTCAATACTTAAAGGGTGGTATCCCAACGGTGACTCCATAAGTACTGGCGTACCTA
>NZ_JARPTC010000015.1:0-74472 GCF_030577015.1 Desulforamulus aquiferis
CGTGTTTACCTCAGGCTTGCCCGGACGTCCATGTCCGGGCACCCATTTTCGCATCCTCAGCTTCACGAAGCGCTGTTTCCACTGCTTCGCATGTCGCTGTTCGGGATTATTAAAACCCAGGTGTAGCTTTCTCATAGTCTGAGGCGAGCTTTTGCTCACCTATTTTTTATCAACTGGCACGAAAGGTCTCACTATAAAGGGTAAATTGCTCTATCAACTCCCTGTTAGGTTCGTAGCCTATGCCCGCCTTTTCTGGCACATGAATTACTCCATTGGTAACAGTTACTTCCGGCTCAATCAAATCCCTCTCCCAGTATCGGCTGGATGCTGCCGTATCGCCGGGCAAGGTGAAACCAGGCAGCGTGGTTATGGCCACGTTATGGGCGCGCCCAATGCCGGACTCCAGCATTCCACCACACCAAACAGGTATTTCTTTTTCCACGCAATAGTCATGTATTCGCCTAGCTTCAGTTAATCCGCCAACACGTCCAACCTTGATATTGATTATGCCGCAGCTGCCCATTTCAATTGCCTTCCTGGCATCTTCCAGGGAATGAATACTTTCGTCAAGGCAAATGGGTGTTTTTAGCCTTTTTTGCAAGGAAGCATGATCAATAATATCATCATGGGCCAGGGGCTGTTCGATCATCATTAAATTAAACCTATCCAGTTGGCCAAGGCGTTCGGTATCGGCCAGGGTATAGGCAGAATTGGCATCGGCCATTAATTTTATATCGGGAAATTTGTTACGAACGGCTTCAACCACATGCAAATCCCAGCCTGGCTTAATCTTAATTTTTATGCGTTTATACCCTTCACCCACATATTGCTCAACCTTGGATAATAATATATCCAGGGAAGTCTCAATGCCCAAACTAATACCAACTTCTATTTCCCTTCTGTTCCCGCCCAATAGACTGCTGAGGCTCTGATTATTCCTTTTAGCATAGAGGTCCCAAAGGGCACCTTCAAGGGCCGACTTAGCCATATTATTTCTTCTAATGGGCCTAAAGAGAGGGGTTATTTCCCCAGGATGCTTTATGGGGTTTTTCCACAGCAGGGGTATAAGCATTTCCTTTAACATCAACCAATTAGTACCCACTGTCTCCTCATTATACAAGGGTTCCTTCATGGCTACAGATTCACCCCAGCCATTAAAGCCTTCCTTATCCCGTACCTCCACCAGAATAAAATGCTTATCCCACTCTGTTCCAAAGCTGGTGGTAAAGGGTGCTTTCATGCGCATCAACATGGCTCTGAGGGTAATAGAATATATGTCCAAGGCTATTCTCCCTTCTGCCAGGGGGCTGGCGGTAATCCTAAACTATTCCGATAAGTAAGCAGATACTCATGAACAGGCTCACCGCGCCTTAACCGGAATCCTGCCACAGCCCAGCCTGAATTAAAATAATCCGTAAGCACTTGTCTTGTCATAAATCTCCACTCCCTGGCTAAACCCAGATCACTTTCCTTGATCTGCTGAAAATTAGCCGGCACAGACAGGCTGACCACTTCGGCACCGGCTAAATCATCATTAATTAGCTTAGGGACCGGCAACCTGTTATTTCCTTGTTTCCAAACCAACAGGCTTTTTTCTTTGCCGGCAGAGAGATCTGGCCTTTGTTCCTTAAGCCACCATTCCACCTTAAAACGATCCGTGGGCAACCCTTGATTCATGGGGTCTTCCATTTCCCCATAGCAATCAGTTATATAGGTCGTGCAAATTGCCCCCAGCTTGCCTACATTCAAGTAACCATTAGCCGTTTCAAGGGGATCGTAGGTCCAAGTCATCAGCCTGTAGCCGGCCTTTATGGCGGCTTCAGCCTGGGCACGCTTTAATCTCTCCCCTATCCCACCGGATCGAAACTCTTTTTTTACAGCCATAGAGTGGGAGCAAAGGTAAACCTGCTGGTTATAAAATCCTGGAAAGCTGTAAAGCATGCCAATCATTTCTTCACCTAAAAAGGCTCCCAGTATTATACCACCATTCCTTGCCACCGTAATGGTTTGATGAATAGGTGTAGTTATTTCGCCTGTCCAAACTAAATCCTCTATTTTCTGTAACTCATACATTTCAGAAACTGTAGTTAAAGGTCTTATGGTAATATCCGGCAATGTCATTGTTTTCTCCTCACCTTTTCTACTCCACCGTATTAATTATTAAGGGCATGCCACACAGCCCTTGCCAATATTTCCGAACCATCCAGCATATATGAATGTTCAAAGGACATATTGGGGTGATGTAGGCCGGGCTGCAGGTTGCAGCCCAAGCCCAGCATGGTTGCCTTAAGGTGTGGGCTAAGGCGGGTATAATAATGAAAGTCCTCAGCCCCCGGGGTCACTATGATCGGAGAAAGGTTTTCCAGACCTATTGTTTCTTCAATAGCCCGGGTCATTAGTTCTATTGCCCGGCTGTTAAGCTCTGCCGCCGGAGCATCCATCCCCCGTTCCAGGGAAATACTTGCCCCATAAAGACTTCCAATTCCCCCAGCCAATTGCTCAACATTTTGTACAAGCTCTTCCATATGACTGTTTGACTGAGCCCGCAGATCAAGGGTAAATACAGCGAAATCGGGAATCACATTTCCAGCCTCATTGCCTGCGGACAAGCTGGTCATTTTAATTGAAGCAGGCATTAATGGGTTCCAGCGTAAGCCATGAAGTAATTGTACCAGGGCAGAGGCTACCTCTATGGTATTAATCCCTAGGTGCGGTCTCGCGCCATGGGCACTGGTACCCCTAATTACACCCTTAAGAACACAGGCCGCCCCATTTTGGATAGCCGGCGAGGCCTTTCCTCCCGGCAGTTCTTGAACGGGACGTAGATGAACGCTAAAAAGGTAGGATACATCCTCCATCACTCCCCTTTTAGCATATGCCAAAGCACCTTCACATTTTTCCTCAGCCGGTTGGAATACGACCTTAACCCGCGTATTGTCAGCTATCTTTATGTAATCCTTAAGTGCAGCCGCTGCAGTTAAAACCATAGCCATATGTGCATCATGACCACAGGAGTGAACTACCCTTTGACCTGAATCAGTCCGGTGGCATAGGGCATCAATGTCTGCCCGAAGGGCTACCGTAATGGGACCCTTACCAAAGGCGCCAATAACACCGGTACAATCTGAAAACTCATTAATACTATAGCCTATTTGCACTAAGGACTGCTTAAGGTAATTAGTAGTGGCCTTTTCTTGCCAGCTGGGCTCCGGAATATCATGCAAGCATTGATATGCCCTTGCCAGGTAAGCCTTCCACCTCTCCCGGTCAAAAGTAAACTCCACCAAACTCACCTGCCTGTTTTATATTCTTCATCTTTCCGTGCCACTTTGTCAGTAAACCCTTTTAACAACTGACCAATCCTTGAGTCTGTGTTTTTAAAATATACCTGTCTAACGAAATACCAGGCAATGGCAATCCCTATGAGGTCCTTAACTATATCAATTAGCGTCGCTGATCTAGATGGAATAAAGAATTGATGGAATTCATCTATAAAGGCGTAAGCAACAGAAATACCCACCGCCAGGATGTTTCCTCTGGCTGTTAGTTTTCCTCGGGCCAAAATTGCCAATATCAACAGGCAATACAGTATAGCAAATTCCACAAGATGCAGACTTTCTTTAATTAATGAATCATGCACACCAAGATCAACAACAGAATTACTGGGTTGGCCGGATAAATACCAGATAAAACCCATATATAGGACAGGCAAAGCCATCGTCAACCAACGCAATAAAGAACGAATTATTGTAGGCATTATTAAGTTCCTTTTTAATTAAATTTTTTTATTACATTACAATAAAAGGAATAGTTTAGCAAATAGCACAATAGCTTAAATATTCGAGTCCTAAAATAAAAATCCCTTTTAGGAAAGTGTATTACCCACTGTTTTCCTAAAAGGGATGATATCAGTATTAACTTATATATAATCCTTTACTACAGGTTCATAATCGGCCTTTCCATGACCGCATAGGGGGCACTTTTCCGGGGGTTCATTACCCTCATGAAGATAACCACATTCCCTGCATTTCCAGGTCACCCTTTGGTCCTTCTTTAAAAGCTTCTGTTCCTCTAACAGTTCAAGCAACTTTCTGAAGCGTTCGGCATGATGCTGCTCCACCTGCTGGACAGTAGCAAAAAAGGCTGCAGCTTCGGTCTCTCCCTCTTCCCTGGCAATACGCTCAAATTCCGGGTACATATCCTTCCACTCGTAGGATTCTTTTTCAATTGATGCCAGGAGGTTTTCTTTACTTCCTTTGATGCCCCCTAAGAGTTTAAGGATTACCTCGGCGTGCTCCTTTTCATTCCTGGCTGTTTCCTCAAATATTTCTGCAATCTCCTGCCAGCCTTCCTTTTTAGCCACCGAAGCAAAGAAAGAATAATAATTTCTGGCCATACTTTCGCCCGCGTAGGCAGCCTTTAAATTATCGATAGTTTGTTTTCCCATGATTACCTCCTAAAGTGGCCAAATATTGACCGGCTTCAAATATTTACCTATAACTTTGACATTTCCAGTATATTTTAAACCAAGTTTTGTACTTCCTTAACAAGAAAAAAGACCATGAATTTAGCTTCATGATCTTGCCCATTTTCTAAACCTTAATATTTGGGCAGTACTTGGCAGCTGCCTGGCTAAAAAGAGCTAAATGATGTTGCTCATCTAAGATTATCCTCTCCAAAAGAGCCTTAATATAGGGATCGTCAATCAATTGCTGGTGTAGCCGGTATTGTTGGATGGCTGATTTTTCCGCGGCAATATCAGCCGATAACTTATCACATATCCCATAACCATAATAAACGTAGGAAGCATTCCAATAGACAGGCTTATTGTTGGTAAGGGTCCGATACTCAGGAGGAACACCCAGCATTCGAATGGTCTCTCCTAACAGCTCCAGGTGATACATCTCTATAATGGATACGCACTCTTGCAATTCAGCCAGGTCATGATATTGATAAAGGGTAAGATAGTGATAAAAATACTGGTTAATGGCGGTCATTTCACTAACTGAGCCAGCATAGTCCTCCAACAAAAGTGATGCATAATAGGGGTTAGGACGGAGAACCTGTGGTTCTGGGTAGGGTGCTGCTAAGGCACACCAACGTTTCACATGTTCTTCGGCTGTGGTGGAGACACCCTTATTGATTATATCCTCAGACAAAAAAATTTTCTCCCCTTTCATTTAAATTCACATCTATAAAATATATTGGTTTATTATCAACGATATACCCACTGTTCCTTATGCCTTATTGCCAATTATTAGAAAAACTACTAAGACTAAAAAAACCGTCATTATATGACGGTTATCTTAAATATCCTGCTATTTTGGTCGGTTTAAGGAAAATAGGCGGTGACCAAGTAGTTTAACTCCTCCCAATAAATATAGGTACCTCATTGGAATAAGCTTCTTTAGCCATGCAGCCGGCTTCCCGGTAATTTTAAAGAATCTTTTTGCTTCCCCCAAACCCTGCTTTCTACCAACATTTATTAGCAGTAAAATATTACCTGGCTGATATTCTACCCTTTGGCCTCCGGTTATTTCTGCTAAAATATTTTCTGCTACCACTTTCCCTTGCCTTAATGCCGCCTGGGCAGTGGGAAGAACCGGCAGGCCTGTTTTGGGGTCCTTGGCCAGGGCCGAGTCCCCCACCGCAAAAACCTGCTTATCTTTTACATATTGCAGACAGCTATTAACAATCATCCTCCCTCGATTATCTGTTTCAAAGCCTGACTCTGCTATGATTCTATTGCCCCTTATTCCGCCAGCCCAAATAAAAGTAGTGAAGTTTATTGTCCTTCCTGATGCTAGATATATCTCCCCCGGAGTAACCCTTGTTAATCTATCTGCCGTAATAACCTCTACTCCGCTCTGCTGCAAGCTTTGCCTGGCATAGCTTGCAACCTTTTGGGACATGCCTGGCAGCAGCTCATCAGCACTCTCTATTAAGATAATTTTAAAGTTATCTTCTTTTATGTGATTTTCTTCTGCATACCTACCGATAAAACAAGCTAGCTCCCCAGCCATTTCCACCCCTGTTAAACCACCCCCACCAACGACAAAAGTGAGGGTCTTTTCCCGGTAAGAAAGCTCCTTTCTCACCACAGAATATAGCTCCTTGGCGTTTTCCAAACTACTCAAGCTAGTACTGTATTCCTCTAGACCATCAATGCCAAAATACTCTGGTTCACCACCCAAAGCAATAACTAAATAACAAAAGGGAATTTTTATTTCTCCCTTTTCCAACTCTATCTCCCTATTGGCGGAATTAATTTTATGTACTTGACCTTTAATAAAGGTAATATTCCGCTCGTCTAGGATGTCCTGCAGAGGAACAATCACGTCATTATAATCATTAACCCCTAGGGCCACCTCATGCAATTGAGTCATAAAAGTATGATATTCATTTTTATCGATCAATACAATTTGATAATCTGACCGGTGGAGTAGAAATGAACTTAACCGTTGGGTAACCCTTACACCACCGTAACCTGCACCTAATACAACAATGTTCTTTCTAACCATAGGTCGGCCCCCAGTTGCCACGTAATTGTTTTATAAGATAAATATTCCCACCAATATAGGAACTTAACAATATCGGTTGATGAGAATAAAATATGAGCACTTTTATTCAAAGTGCCCATTGACAATTCATCATTTCTCAACCAACTTAAACCCTCATCTGACGTAACTTCTGCACCCTTTCCTGAATGGG
The DNA here is from genome assembly GCF_030577015.1 of Desulforamulus aquiferis. Classification (NCBI taxonomy): domain Bacteria; kingdom Bacillati; phylum Bacillota; class Clostridia; order Eubacteriales; family Peptococcaceae; genus Desulforamulus; species Desulforamulus aquiferis. The sequence continues at coordinate 6,712 of NZ_JARPTC010000015.1, forward strand.
TGGGTGGGTGCTAAATAATTTAGCCAGGGAAGCACCGGCAAGGGGATTGATAATAAAAAGGTGAGAAGTTCCTGGATTTACCTGCATCGGAATACGCTGTGCCCCTGCTTCTAATTTCAGTAAAGCACTGGATAATCCTTCGGTAGTTCCTGCAATTTGAGCGCCGGTTGCATCGGCCATATACTCTCTGGAGCGGGAGATAGCCATTTGAATAATCATGGCGGCAATGGGTGCAATGAAAGCCATGATTAAACCGCCGGCCATGCTTCCACCCTCTTCATCGTCACCACGCCCCATACCAAATATAGCTGCCCATTGGAATGCATTTGCCATCATACTAATGGCACCAGCTAGGGCTGCAGCAATAGTACCAACTAATACATCTCTATTTCTAATGTGAGCTAATTCATGGGCAATTACACCTTCCAGCTCAGTTTTATTCAACAAGCGCAGAAGACCTTCGGTAACTGCCACGGCAGAATGATCATAGTTGCGTCCTGTTGCAAAGGCATTGGGTTGATCCGAGGGAGTAATATAAAGCTTTGGCATAGGAATACCTGCACGTCTGGAAAGTCTCTTTACCATTTCGTAAAGTTCAGGTGCATCAGATTCAGTAACCGGATAAGATTTGGTCATTTTGATTGCCATTTTATCACTGAAATAGTAACTAAAGAAATTCATACCCATGGCAATTATAAAAAACAGCATCGCCCCTGACCGTCCACCGATGGCACCACCTAGAAAAACTAGGAGTATGGATAAAGTACCCATTAATAACCATACTTTTAAAGTATTCATTTTAACCACCTCTCATTAAATATAAAATATTTATGGTACTCTGTTAACAGAGCTGCCAGCAAAGGTTATACATAGGGAGTCAATTCTGAAATATATAGGATCATGGCCTGCATCAGCGACATAGTTCGAAGCATAACCTGCTTTGTCACCATGGAAGCTTGATCTGCATCCATATCCTTTAGGCTTGGCTTTAGTTGCTCTAACTGCTTTTCGAGTTCTTTAAATTCTTGAACCAGGACATCAAGGGTTACTGTTTTTACCTGACTTTTACTTTTCCCTGCCTGGGGAGAAGTTATATCAAAAAAGCTAAAGCGTGCTTTTATTTCATCCAAGGTAAACCGTTGGTTTTTCATTATCTCAATGAATTTCAAACGTACTAGGGCATCCTGGGTATAATACCTGTAATTACTCTCCGATCTAACCGGTTTAAGCAGACCAAGGTTGGTGTAATAGTCAATGGTTCTCCTGCTGACACCTGCCATTTCTGCAATTTCCCCAATTTTAAATTTAATTACATCCCCAATTTTGATCACCTCATCATATATTATACAGTTTTACCTGTCAACTGTACAGTAATACGTTCTGCTTTTTAAAAATCATTAAAAGTTTGTAATTATTTATTATAAGTAATTTCAACATTTCATCCGTGACTTATGATTGTGTTATAATGGTATCGTTGCCCTGATTCTTTACTCGTCATAATGAGGTGGTTATGATTTTTAAACAATTACAAGATACCTGTGATAAACTGTTAAGACTTAAGGATTGTCCCTATAGATTGGCCAAATCCATCTCATTAGGGTTCGGTCTCGCATTTCTTCCCTTGCCCGGAATTAATATTCCCCTGGGTATAATACTGGGAAAAATACTTAAACTGAATATTGTAGCTGTCACTTTGCCGGCTCTATTATTAACCTATATTTCTCCTTTTCTATATATCTTTAATTATAAAACCGGTGCCCGGCTAATAGGTCATGATGATACTCCGCCACAGGAATATACCTTTGATTATGACCTTACTTTTATTGATAAGGTAATAGACTTTTTCCAAACTGCCGGACCTGCCTATCTCCTCGGTAGTGCCATAAATGCTCTACTGATATCGGTCCTGTCATATTTTATCTTTCTGTTCATTTACAACAAAACAAACAAGCTAACCGCGAGGATTGATAGGAAAAAAATAAGGCTAAATAAGGCTAACTCAAGAAGTAGATTTCCCTTTTTCCTTGGACGTATCAAAAATCCCCGTGGACTCTGGAAAAAAATAAAAAAAGATACCTCGGAAGATAACAAAAAATTCCCTGGCTAGTTTATAATCATGGCAAACAAGCAAAAACACCGCTGCAACTTAGAATGGCAAGCGGTGTTTACTTATTTATTAATCGGTATTGAAGGTGCTCATGGTATCCTTTGCCTGTTGCAAAAGCAGGTTGTCCGCAGTTTTCAGAATATCAATTATTTCTGGGTATTTGATACTGTAGATGACCCTTAGTCCCTCTTTCCTGCTCTGCAATATGTCTTGCTTTTTTAGTATAGCTAAATGCTGAGAAGTATTGGCCTGTTCAACATTAAGTTCCTCAAAAATATCACACACACATAATTCCCCATCCTTGAGGAGTTCTAAAATACGTATTCTTGTAGGATGTGCGATAGCCTTGAATAAATCTGCCTTTAGCTGAGAAATCTTTTCCTTCATTTTCTCCCACCTGTCTAAGCATTCTAATATAATTATATACCAGGTAGTGAAAAAACTCCAGTAAAAGACATATAGGTGTATAATTTTTTCTCTATTTGCCCCTACTATAATAGTTTTATTATTAAAGAGATTGTAATTTAACATAAACTTAATTTTATATTTTAATATTCTTAATTATATCAGGTCTATTCTATTGTAAAATAAAATCAAATCAGTAAAGGTGGGTATTTTAATATATGAAATTAGCAATATTTTCCGATGTTCATAGCAATATACTTGGTTTTAGAGCCGTATTACAGGACATGGCTAATAAAAAAGTGGATCATATTTATTGTGCCGGTGACCTTGTAGGATATGGTCCTCGCCCCAATGAAGTTATAGAGTTAATAAGGCAGACTAATATTCCCACCGTCATGGGGAACTATGACGATGCCATAGGAAATACTAGATTTATTTGTGGTTGTGATTATAAAAGCGAGCAGGCCTTAAAACTTGGAGAGGCCTCCATTAGGTGGACTAATGAACACACCAGTGAGGAAAATAAGCTTTGGCTAAGGCAGCTACCCCACAAGCTAGCATTTACTATGGAAGGTATGAAATTTTTAATGGTACATGGCAGCCCCAGACAATTAAATGAATATCTCTTTGAGAATATAGAAGATCACTATTTTGAAGAACTAATCTCGGAAAGTGCCTGTGATATTTTGCTTTGTGGTCATACTCACTTACCCTATTATAAAAAGGTAAGCAACGGTCAGGTTATTAATGTTGGCAGTGTTGGCAAGCCAAAACACGGCAATCCTAATGTTACCTATGTCCTTTTGAATCTTGAGGCAGGTAAAATGCTTCCAGAGATAGTCGAGGTTTCCTATGATTTTGAACATACAGCCATGGAGATTGAACAATTTGGCTTGCCTAAGGAGTTTGCAGAAATTATCAGGACAGGTAACCCATAGAAAATATAAGTCAGCAAAAAGGTCATCTCTCCATAGGCGGTGACCTTTTTGCAATAGAACTTATGGTGCGACCTTTTTATTAGCCCTGATGAAAGCACTCCCTACGTTTCCATTGACCTTTTCTAGCTCCTCCTTTGCTAGCTCCGGCATAATATTTGCTGCATCGGTTTCTGAGAAGTTATAAACCCTGGTAAGTTGGACCTCTATAGAGGTAAATCCTGCAGCAGCAAGCTTTTCCCTGTACTCTTCCACCGTTAAGGCCCCTGAAATACAGCCAGTCCAGGCTATTAAACTTTTTTGTACCTTTTCTGGTAATGGCTTCATTAACACAATATCTGAAACAGCAAACCTTCCCCCGGGTTTAATAACCCTATACGCTTCTTTAAGCACCTCATCTTTATCCCCTGATAAATTAATCACGCAGTTTGAAATAATCACATCGACACTGTTATCTTCTAATGGTATTTCTTCAATGTGTCCCTTAATAAACTCTACATTAGTCAAACCAGATCTGGCTTGATTATTTCGGGCCTCTGCCAACATTTCGTCAGTCATATCAAGTCCGTAGGCCCTACCAGTGGGACCTACCCGCCTGGCCGAAAGCAATACATCCAGGCCCGCCCCACTTCCTAAGTCAAGAACCACTTCCCCTGGGTAAAGTTCTGCCAGGGCAGTTGGGTTTCCACACCCAAAGGAGGCTATCACTGCATCACTGGGTATTCCTTCTAAATCATCATTACTGTATAAGTTGCCGGTAATTACATTAAGTTCATCCAGGGAATTTCCATAACAACCTCCGGCTTTAGGTCCACAACAACTAGTCTTTTTGGTAATGGCATTGGCATATCTCTCCTTCACCTTCTTCCTAATATCTTCCATAAAGCAAGACCTCCTCGTATCAATTTTTTTTGATATCATCAAGCAAAAAAATTTACTTATTTCAAAGCAAAATCTTTTTCAATTTGTTTAATAAACTTTCTAAAAGTAGCAGTGTTAATAAAATAAATTTTCCACTTACCCCTTGGCTCCTCTGTAACTAGACCTGCCTGGGTTAGCTCTTTCATATGATATGATACCCTAGACTGGATCAATCCCAGTTCTGACATTAACTCACAATTACATAAGCCCGGTCGTCGATCATCCTCTCCCGGCATGGGACAACAGCCCTCTTCGGTCTGGGCCAACATTAACATAATTTTATAACGTATAGGATCACTTAGTGCTTTGCTGATTTTAACTGTATCAATCATGGTTATATCATATCAAATATTTTTGATATTGGCAATGATTTATTAATGTTTTAATTTAGTTATTGGACCATCCTCGACCTTCTGCACATACTCCAATTTATCATCCTTAACATCAGTATATAACGTTCCATCAGATTCCAAGCTAGCATAGGTAACATCCGATAACTTCTCTATATTTCTTTTTCTTAACTCCTCATAAAGCCAAGCAAAGGTTAAATTATTCTGTCTCAGATTTTGCTCAAAAACGTCACCGTCTTTAATAATTTCTGTGGCCATACCTTTATACTGGGTTGGCTTGCCTATATCTTTCATAGTTACGGGTAGATGCTGGGATTTTTTTAATACACTTAGATACCCGTGGGGTTCCATTACTGCAAACTCTACCTCTGTAATATTAAAAATCCCCTTTTCCCGAAGCTGCATCTCTAGATCATCTAAATGATACCTTAATCTAAGCATACCTTTTTCCATTATTTTACCGTTTTGGATTACAACCACCGGCTCACCTTCCAGCAGTTTGCGAACGGGCATACTTTTAACTGTAAGAAAGGCAACCATCACAACCAGCAGGGTTAAAATTACCGGGCTAAGGAGGACCATCAATCCTTTAACTTCCGTTGTTACAAAGGTGCCGGTAATGGTGCCAATTAATATTCCAATGGTAAAGTCAAAAAAAGTTAACTGAGATAATAACTTTTTGCCAATTATCCTGGAAAAAACCACCAGCATGATAAACACTACTATACTTTTCCATAGAACCTTAAATAGCTCTTCCAAACAAAAACACCCTTTCTTCGGAAAATATGATTTCCTATGGAAGAGGCAGATATTCACTTCTTTACATAATAATATTAGGCTATTGTTCCGTTCTAGGCTTGGTTGGATCACAAGCCGGCTGCTTGACTTCTGAGGCCAAGGCAAGTTTTGTTAAATAATAGCATTCTTCCCTAAACATATGATCCGGCATTAGAGGTGTTAGCGTGCTTAATAGTTGGTTGCTAATCTCTAAAGTCTCTATCTCCCTTAGGAAGCCCATAAATAATAATATTTCCAGTTCCACTTGTCTATTAAATCTGCTGAGGGCTGGAAATTCCTTCAAGCCAGTTCTCATATAGCCTGCCATTTCGGTGGCCTTGATATAAAACTGTTCAAAATGCTCTGTGAATACCAGACTGTCCTCCATTACCTTCTTTTCAACCATATCAACATCCCCAGCTATAGCGGAGGCGTGCCCCGCCGCATCAAGAAGCCAGGTAAGGTGAAGCTGAACTGGGTGCTGAATGGGTGGAATCTGGCCAGCCACCAAGAATCCTAAGACACGAAGATACTCATCCAACTCGTTAACCATGTGATTTATAAAGGTAGGTGGTAAGCCAATGACGATATCTCCTACCAGATGCTGCCTGATTAAGTCCAGCTTAAATACACGCAATTCCTGGGTTTGTTGCTGTGCCTGCTGGGATAATGCTATTATTTGTTGACTGCCCAGAGGTTGTCTTGCTTGATGCAAAAGTTGGTCAAAGGTGGTTATAAAATACTGTGCCTTTCTTATCTCTTCGGTTTCCGATGGTGCTAATGTATCAAAAATAAATCTTACATGATCACCCATAATTTGTAGCCAAAAACGTTGTTCAAAAAGGGCAACCTGTTCAAAATTAGTCATATTCAATAAATCTACCTCCCTGCTATCTTATATTAAAATACTATGGATTTAAAGCTTCTTTGGTTCCAATAAATGGTTATGCCTATTAAAATTGATTACATGATTTATATAATACTTTTTAGGAAAAACTACTTTTAACACTATATATTGGGAGGTTGTTTAATGAGCGTATTTGGACACCCGCTGGGTGTACAATTATTAGCGGAAATATGGGATTGTGATCAAGATAAGTTAAATGATATAAAAACCGTTCAAAATATCATGGTAAATGCTGCAAAAAAAGCAAAGGCCGAAATTCGAGAAGTAGTTTTTCACAGGTTTGAGCCCCAGGGTGTAAGCGGTGTAGTCGTCATATCTGAATCCCACCTAACTATTCATACCTGGCCGGAGCTAGCCTATGCCGCGGTAGATATTTTTACCTGTGGAGAGCATGTGGATCCCTGGATAGCCCTTGAAAGTATTACCCAAGATTTAAATGCGGAGGATGCCAACGTAATGGAAATAAGTAGAGGAATGAAGAATCTTAATCGTTTGAGGAAGGCTAAACAACAGGCAACAGCCACTCTATAAAATGTCGATTTAATAAACGGTTACCCTAGGGTGACCGTTTCCCTTTTAATAAAGATACTATTATAATAAATAATATAGCTTTCGACTATTTATACTAAAGTAAAGCATTAAAAAATATTTAGTACCTATGGTAATAGTTCCATATAACTAACTGAAAAGGTGACTTATATGCATGTATCCCCTAGGATATGGGAGTTGGATTTTTTCAGAGGAATTGCCATTATCATCATGGTTCTGTTTCATCTCCTATTCGATCTTAATGAATTCTATAATGTTCCAATTAATTATGAACAAGGGTTAATCTATTATTCCGGTAAGCTGGCCGCCTCCATATTTATCTTTATATCAGGCATTAGCTGCACCTTAAGTAAAAATAATTTAAAAAGGGGCTTGATTTTACTAATGATAGCCCTCGTCATAACAATCATTACTGCCTATGCTGTCCCTGGGTCTAATATTTTCTTTGGAATTTTGCATTTTCTTGGTGTAAGTATTTTGCTCTACTCAATAATTAAAAATATCAATCCTTCTTTTTTATTTATTCTTGGTGGCATTATTATTCTAGGGGGTCAATATAAAAATCAGCTTACAATGCCAAATAATCTTTTGGCACCTGTTGGCCTGTTAGGTGAACCCTTTTATTCAATGGATTATTATCCCCTTATACCCTGGTTTGGGTTATTCCTTCTCGGAGTAGCCCTAGGCAAATTAGTGTACAAAGAAAAAAAGAGTCTTTTTAAAATGGACTTCACCAAAAGTTATCTAGTTTACCTAGGTCAACATTCCCTCCTAATATATCTCATACATCAACCTCTATTACTTGGAATTTTATATCTATTAATGAGCATTCTATAGGTCATCAATTAATACATTCAAGTGCTAGCGATTTTCTTTATTTTATCAGGATGATATTCTTTTTTTTTAGGCAAAATAACTCTGGAGATAGATAACCTGGTGGTGATCTTTTGCTAATAAGAATAATTGTTTTATGTACAATTATTTTGTGTCCGAGTATCTGCTGGGGTGAAGTCTCCCTTGGTAAAGTAGCTATTGACCCGGGTCATGGTGGTTACGATCCAGGTGCCATAAGACAAGGAATAATGGAAAAACAAATAAACCTAGAAATAGCCTTCGAAGTTGAAAAAATATTGAAGCAAAATAATGTTGATGTGATATTAACCAGATATGGTGACTATAATCATGCAGTTCCTGGACTAAGAAAAAAAGAAGCTAAAAGATACGACTTTGAACGTCGGATAGATTTTGCCAGGAATTTTGATGCAGATATTATGGTTAGTATTCATTGTAATGTTGGACGAAGACGTTGTATGGGACCTGAAACCTTTTATTATGGTAAATCTGTTCAAGGCAAGCTCCTTGCAGAGCAGATTCAAAGGGAACTTCATAAAATACCTGGTATTGGGAAAAGGTCTTACAAGCCAGGAAGCTATTATATATTAACAAGAACAAGCATGCCCTGTGTAATAATTGAAATGGGTTTTATTAACAATCCTAAAGAAAGAAAGCTCTTAATGGGACAGGAATACCGCCACGTTCTGGCCAAAGCCACTGCAGACGGTATTATTGAATACCTAAAAATAAAAAGAAACTCCGAGACAGAAACTAAATCATTACAAAATACAAATTATCAATAAGGTGGGAATGAAGAGTTGGTGCTGAAACGATATCTGAAATATATAATTCTTATAGGTTTACTTGTGACCATTGGTTACCTTGGTATAACAGGATATCTATCCACTTCCCGCGAAACGGTTTCAGTAAGCAGGCCTATTATGGCCATTGTTATTGATGATTTTGGTGGAGCGGATTGTCATGGAGTAGAACAACTTCTCACCTTAGATCGCCCCATTACTGCAGCAGTAATGCCAAATCTTACTAACTCATTAAGCCATAGTGAAATGGCACATAAAAACGGTCATGAGGTCATCCTGCACCAGCCAATGGAACCTGTTAAGGGTAAGCTGTCCTGGTTAGGTCCTGGAGCAATAACCTCAGCTATGACCCAGGATGAAATAAAGGAAACCTTTATTAACAATCTTGATACGGTGCCCCATGCCATAGGCTTTAATAACCATACAGGTTCTAAGATAACAAGTCAAAGGGATAAGATTTTGCCCATGCTTGAGGTTGCTAAGGATAAAGGACTTTATGTTTTAGATAGCCGTACCTCAATGAAATCTCAGATCATGCCGGTGGCAAAAACCCTTGGTGTAGCTTCAGTAAAAAGGGATATCTTCCTAGACGATGTGAAATCAGATCAACATATCAGCAAGCAGTTTCGCAAAGCCTGTAAGGTTGCCCATAAACAGGGCTACGCCATTGTTATTGGTCACGTTGGGCAAGGAGGTAACGTTACTGCCAGATCAGTCAAAGCAGCTATCCCCATGATAGAAAAGGAAGGGATAAAAATAGTTCCACTATCCGAAGTGGTTCAACGCAATTCAGATAAAAACAGCATCTAAGAAGTAGAGGGCCTTCCTCTACTTCTTTCTATTTTTCCGGTAATTGTTATTACATTAACCTTACGAAGAAACTAAGATTCTGTAAAAGCAATGTTTTCAACTCAGGATCCATATAAAATTAAGAGAACGAACCAATTAAAGAGATCCTTTTCCTAGTTTTCAATCATTATTAAGGAGGTCATCCCCCAATGAGACTATCGGTAGGCATGAAAATTGGAGGAGGTTTTTTAATCCTCGTGGTACTTCTATCCCTTATAACTGTGCAGGGTGTGCATGTAATGAACTCAACGGACAAAGACTTGCATTCAGTAGATATCCTGTATGACCGGGTAACCTTAGATTATCAAATAAAAAACAGCTTCCAAAATGTGGCCCTGGCTATTAGGGGCTATACAACCTACGGTGACGCAAAGTTTCTTGATGAATACACCGCCAATGTTGTTGAAACTAAAAAACTAATTAACGAAAGAATATCAAATTCTTCCCCTGAAGAACAACCAAAATATGAAAAGGTTCTTTTGGACTTTCAGGAATACGATCAATCCATTAGTCAAAAAATGATTCCACTCCTTAAGGAGCAAAAAACATTGGAGGCAACCGCCGTAGGTAGCACCCTTACTCCAATTACAGCCTCAATAAACCAAACCATTCAAGAAAGAATTGACGAAAATAGGCAGACCAGTGAAAAAGAAATTCAGCGTACCATTGATACATCAAGTAAAGGTCGGCAAACTGTTATAACCTTTAGCCTTATTGCTATTTTATTAGGAGTTATATCAGCAGTTCTTATTACCCGAAGCATCACCGAATCGGTTAAAAAAATTCAAGCAGGTATTAAACATCTGGCAGTTGGTGACTTTACCCAAGCAATAGAGGTGAAAACCAAGGACGAGATCGGTGAACTAGCCGCATCTATAAATCAAACCCGGGAGCAGCTTAAAAACTTGATTACAGAAATTACGGAGGTGGCCCAGTCAGTGGCCGCCCACAGTCAACAGCTGGCAGCGTCAGCCCAAGAGGTAACAGGTACAGCAGAAGAGGTGGCCAGTACCACCTCCGAGGTAGCGGCTATGGCAGAAAAAAGCCTGGAAAATGCCAGTATCACTGCAGAAGAATCTGTCAAAGTTATAGAAGTGGCTACCTCCGGTGGTAATACGGTTATGAAGACCACCGACAAAATAAATCACATTGCCCGGTCAGTCGATGAGGCAAACGAATCCATTCAACATTTAGGAACCCTCTCGGCAAAGATAGGTAATATAACTAATGTAATCACCGGAATAGCTGACCAAACTAACCTGCTAGCCTTAAACGCCGCCATTGAGGCGGCACGTGCAGGGGACCAAGGCAGGGGATTTGCTGTGGTGGCCGATGAGGTTAGAAAGCTTGCGGAGCAGTCCGCTACAGCAGCTAAAGAAATAGGTCAAATAATATCACAAATTCAATCAGGCATTAACAGTACAATTAGTTTTATGGAACAGGGCTCCAGCGACGTTCAAGAAGGGGTAGCACTTGCCCACCAGGCTGGCATAGCCCTTAACAATATCATCGAAGCCATAAACCATAATATTGTACTGGTCCAAGAAATTTCCCACGGCGCACAGCAAACCAGCGAAGGTACTCAGGGTCTTTCTGCCAGCAATGAGCAGGTAACCTCTACCATTCAACAGGTGGCCAGTGCTACCCAGGAATTAGCAAATATAGCCAGCAGACTTCAAGTTTCAATAGCTCAATTTAGAATCTAAATAAAACCCGGGATTATTAAAACACGAATATAGGTAGTTTCTCGCCAGTCTGAAAACCCGGGATTTTTCCCGGGTTTGACTTTTTTAGCAGGTCTGTGTAGTATTTGAACATGCTAGTTGAAAAATAGAAAGGGGATTAGTCTTGGGCCATATCGTTAATCCAGATCGGGAATATCATCTACTTCAGCAAAGATTAGATTTAAATGTAACAGGCGCCCCGGATTCGGAGGTTTTTATTAAAATTCTCCGACTGCTGTTTACACCCGAGGAGGCAAACTTTGCCAGCCAAATACCACTTCGCCCCACACCCATGGGTACTCTTTCACAAAAGTTGGGGGTTACTGAAAAGGAACTTAAGGAACGCGTCACAGATCTAGCCCACCGGGGTTTGGTTTTCGACATAGAATTCGCTGGCCAATATTATGTTGCCCTGGCACCCGTAGTCATTGGCTTTTTCGAGTTCACCTTCATGCGTACCCGGGATGACCTGCCCATGGCAGAATTAGCTAAACTCTTTGAGGAGTATATGATGGCCGATGACCGCTTCGCCAAATCAATCTTTGAAGGGTCTACCCAGATTGGCAGATCACTAGTAAGGGAAGAAGCTTTACCAGAAACAGATTATACTGAAATGCTCGACTGGGAAAGGGCCACCAACATCATCAAATCAGCTACCGATATAGGGGTTTCTTTGTGTGCCTGCCGTCATAAGGCTCACCACCTTGGCAAAGGATGCGATAGCCCCCAGCAAACTTGTCTGACCCTAAACGGCGGTGCCCAGCTATTAATAAAAAATGGAATTGCTGAAAGAATATCAACTTCCCGGGCAATGAGTATATTAGAGGAATGTAAAGCTGCAGGACTTGCCCAAACAGCAGATAATGTACAAAAATCTGTAGGGTATATTTGTAACTGCTGTAGCTGTTGCTGCGGAATGTTTCAAGCCATAAAAACCTTTAACCTTCCCAAGGCTATTGTCAGCTCCAACTGGATTATGGAAATCCATCAGGCTAAGTGTAAAGGGTGCGGATTATGTGTTAAGGCTTGTCCAGTGGGTGCAATAGGTATAATAAAAGGAAACTCGGAAAAATCAAAGTCCTCGATCCAATTGCAGGAGGAGCTCTGTCTGGGCTGTGGGGTCTGTTATTCGGCCTGCAAGACAGGAGGAATCACCATGAAGCCACGCCCTCGTAGGGTTTTTACGCCGGAAACGACCTTCGACAGATACATTGCCATGGCTATTGAAAGGGGAAAATTGGCCAACCTAGTCTTTGATGATCCTGGTAAGTTAAGCCACAGGGCCTTAGGAAGAATCGGCAGCCTCCTAGAAAAATCTACCCCCTACAAGGCACTAATGGCCATAGAACCTCTGAAATCTGTATTTTTAAAATCAATAATATCCGGCGCTAAGAAATTCTCCGACATTTAAGGACCATTCACCTAAAGGTCGAATAGTCCTTCAGACTGTTGAAACAGCAACATTCAGAGCAAATCCATCGAAGCAATGACCATTATCCAATAATATTTGTCTAGCCTTTGGCAGGTCTTGCATTTTAACTAATAAGTAATCGGTATCAAAGGTAGAAACTGCAAAGATAGATATACCTGCTTTAGCTAAAGGGTTGGCTAGACTTGCTAATATCCCTGTAAGACCAAAATCAAGGGGGCCTCTTACTTTAATGACCACCCAGGGCTGTTCACATATTACTCCCTGGGGCACATTGGCAACATTGCAAACTATAGAGACTTCTTCCTCTGTACTGGTCACTGAAACAAAATCCTTATTGGAAAATGCCCACCCAGGTACAACCCCCGGCTGCAGCCGGCAAACAGCAAATGTACCCTCAAGTATGCTTAGATCCATGAGTATTCACCCCTTAAAATCTTAACAGCTTGTCTCATTCTATCAGCATTATCTTTAGTTTTCAATAATACTATCTATAGAATCCTTTTGTTAAGGGTTGACCAACCCAGTAAATCATACACATTATTGAAAAAGCGAAAGTACGGTTGAACCCTACTTTCGCTTTATATTCGCTTTATATTATTGCTCTTGGGCTAATATTTTTTTAAGCTCTTCTTTACTTGGTAGTTTACCTGAGGCTTTCACCTTACCGTTTACTACAAGACCCGGAGTCAACATAACTCCATACTGTACTATTTGGGGAATGTCTTCAATTTTTTCAATATTAGCTTGGAGGTTTAGCTCGGCAACTACTTCCCTTACCATAGTATCCAGAGTTTTGCATTTCTGACATCCCGGCCCTAATACCTTAATATCCAAAATAAAACGCCCCCTTATATAACTATATAATTATTATATAATATATCATTTAAAATAGCAGGGCGCAAGGTTCATATATCACTTCTGACAATCGCATTTAATATTTCCGGCTAGGATCTCTTTCCAATCCCCAATAACATCATGGGTCCAGCAATCATCTGCTCCGGCAGCCTCACGCATAACCAAGGCAAATACGTAAGCAATTTCCTGTACGGTGGCCCCAGCCTCCAGGGCCCCTTTGAAGTGCTTTAAGACACATGGTTTAGATCTGGCCTTGATTGATAGGGCAAAACATATAAACTGGTATGTCTTTTCATCAATCATCCTCTTCTCATTATAAAGGGCATCCATTTCATCTAGCTTTTGGGTAAATTCAGGAAAAAACTCCGCCAACATGCGCATAACAGCTTATCCCTCCTTTAATAATATTCCACAATTTTACATAGATAATTATCTTAAATTTTAACTCACTTTATCCATGTGTCAATAATATATTTTTATAACTAATGATTAAATACCCCTTGTATTTATACATTATTAGTATTAGTATTAGAATTATAGAATATAGTTATAAAAACATTAGATGTTGCTAGTTAAATCACTTAGTTTACCAGTACCAAGGAGGTTTCACCATGAAGGAAAGAAATATTTTTTTACTTATGGCAGGAGTATTTTTAGCAGCCTTTTATATACCCTTAGAAAACCCCAGAGTAATATCAGCTATCCTGGAGTCCTTCTATATGCTCCAGGACTATGCTCAAAAACACGTACTGACCTGCTTAATACCCGCCTTTTTTATAGCCGGCGCCATTGCTGTCTTTATATCTCAGGCATCGGTACTGAAGTATTTTGGTGCAGGGGCCAATAAAATACTGTCCTATGGTGTTGCTTCAGTTTCTGGTACCGTACTGGCGGTTTGTTCCTGTACTGTACTTCCTCTCTTCGCAGGTATTTATACCAGGGGTGCCGGGATCGGCCCAGCCACAGCATTCCTTTACTCTGGCCCTGCCATAAATATTTTGGCAATCATCCTTAGCGCAAGGATTCTAGGAATCGAACTGGGCATCGCCCGGGCAGTTGGTGCAGTGATTTTCTCTATCATAATTGGCTTATTGATGCACTTCATTTTTTTGAAGGAAGAAAGAGAAAAGGAAGCCGCAGCCCTAACCATGCCTCCGCCACCTGAAGACAAGAGATCTCTGACTCAGTATGCTGCATATTTTTTCACCATGGTTTTAATCTTAATTTTTGCCGCCTGGGGTAAACCCCCTGAATCAGTGGGATTCTTCAATGCAGTATATAATGTGCACTGGTATCTAACTCTTATTTTATTAGTGTTTTTAGCCATTATGCTAAAACTATGGTTTGAAAAGGATGAAATTAAGGATTGGCTTGACTCCACCTGGGACTTTGCCAAAAAAATATTCCCCTTGCTTCTTGCGGGGGTTATGGTTGCAGGTTTCCTCATGGGTCGCCCGGGATTGGATTCAGGTATCATACCTGAGAACTATATTGCAGCCCTTGTTGGCGGAAACTCCCTCTGGGCTAACCTATTAGCCTCAGTTTTCGGCGCCTTCATGTACTTTGCTACCCTAACGGAAGTGCCAATTTTACAAGGTCTTTTAGGCAGCGGCATGGGAAAAGGTCCTGCTTTGGCCCTACTATTGGCGGGGCCAGCCTTAAGCTTACCCAATATGATTGTTATCCGCCAAATTATGGGAACTAAAAAGACCGCCGTTTACATCCTTCTTGTTATTATCATGTCTACTTTGGCAGGCAAGATCTTCGGAACAATCATGGGCTGACCAAACAGAAAGAAACCCAAGGGGAGCGCCGCTACCCCCTTGGGTTTCTTAATTTTCACCCGATGAGACAGGTAAATATTTGCTGCTTTGTTTAGTTAATTTACCCTCCTGGACCATTTTATTTGCCACATCCATAAAGACTCCGAATTGGGTTATGCCCGCCCTTTTCATTATTTCTCCTCTTCTGGTGTCCGGGCCAGCCTCATTGATTGCCTGATATAATTCATCTGTTTTTGACTCAATAAAGTTTGCAATATAATCCAGTGCCTTCTGAGTATATTGAAGTTGTATTGTCAAATATCCTTCGTCAATTAATTTCTTGGCCTCGCAGCTATCAGGTTCAGGAAGCATCATGAGATCCACATATAATTGTTCCCTTACATCCATAGTTAGCACCTCCTGATTAGCATTATACAGCAGAATCCCTTAGACTTTGCTTACTTTAAAGTTACATTTAGCTTAAATATAAACACCCCTGGTTTAATATAATTATCTACCCTTCTCCATCTGCTCTATTAGTTTTATTCTCTCTAGGGCTGGCGGATGGGAGTAGCTAAACCAGGTAATAAAGGCCGGTGGGGATAGATCAGATAAATTCTTAGACGCCAGGGCAACCTGCAGGTCTATCGCAGCCTGAGCATCTTGTGTTAATTCTACGGAAACCTGATCCGCTTCCCTCTCCATACTTCTGGATATGGAACTCTCTATGGGACTGCTGATGAATGAAATCATTACAAAGAACAGCATGATCACAGCCCAGGTGTAAGGAGGGTAACGCATGTAAGAGATTACTGCGCCCCTGAGAACTATAAACAATAGACCCCAAACAATAAAGTTGCCAGCAATACCCAGGGCAATCCCCCTGGTTATATGACCTTGACTCCAGTGGGCCATCTCATGGGCCACCACAGCTTTAACTTGCTCCGGCGGATAATTTTCCAGCAGAGTGTCATAAAGAACAATCCGTTTGGTCTGACCTAATCCGGCAAAATAAGCATTTGCCCTTGTTGTCCGCTGGCTGGCATCCATAACCAGCACCTGATCCACTGGTATATCTGCCTTTTCTGATAGTTCCTGCACCATACTAACAACAGCTGGGTCTTTAGCAACCTCAAAGCGATTAAATAGTGGGGAAACCAATACCGGCCAAAGATAGCTCTGGATAATAACCCATACCGATATAAAGGCAGCTCCCACCAGCCACCAAGTTTTGGGGAACCTCCCCAGGACCCAGAATAGTAGGAGTACCCCTATGGCTGATAAAGCCAATTCTAAGCCTGCTCCCTTAAAATAGTCTAACCACCAAGAACTCATAGTTTGGGTGGAGAAACCCCATTTATGTTGCCAGTAGTACCCATTAATAAAGTTAAAGGGTAACCTGATTAATCTCATGGCTAACCACAATACAAGGAAAAATACCAATACCCCGCCCCAATAACTGCCCGTGAGCTGTTGAGCCCAGCGAGACATTGTACCTCCCCAACCGCTAAAAACCAACCACAGCAGGAAGAATAACTGAAGTAAAAAGCCTGTGATGAATAACAACCTAGGCAATTGGCCGTATTCCCTTCCCCGCTCCACCTCTTCAAAGCTAAAATATTGAAGCACTGCTGGATTGACCCGGCCTGGATGCAGTGCGAACCAAATGTAGAGAATACTAAAGATTCCCACCAGTAATATCATGATTAGCCAGATTGGATTTAACCTTACTTGCAATATTCTCCCTCCCCCCGAGCTATAATTAATAGATTCGTCAACTGGAATTAAATTCCTGCTTATACAATTATGGTAAATTTGAACTAAAAAGTCTTTTTTATTAAGTATTGACAAAAACTAACTAAATGGTATACTTTGGTTAACAATTGTTAACCAAGAAGGGATTCCTATGAAACACATCTTTTCACATCAGGGAAAAAAAGGAGATATTTTAAAGGCCAGTATTGATCTCTTTGCTGACAGGGGTTATGATGCAGTATCAGTTAGGGATATTGCTAAGGCAGCCGGGGTTACTGAAGCTGCTTTATATAAGCACTTCAACGGAAAAGAAGCTATGTCCCTTTATATTTTTAAAGAAATAATCAAGGACTACTGCCTGCGCATCAGCAACATAAGCAAAGAAGACCTTTCTTCCGTTGATAAGCTTTGCAAGATTGTAGCCATAACCTATGATTTATACCAAGCACACCCTTCTGAAATTCGTTTTGCATTACTCTCTCATTACAAATTTTGGGATAGGCTTTCAGATGACATTAGACCCCATTTATTAATCAAATCAATTATTGAGGATGGTATCAATAAAGGGGAAATACCCCGTGAAGAGAGCTATTTTTTACTTAGCCTTTACTCAGGCCTGATGTTAGAGCCCTTGTCTCAGTACCACTATTTCCATGAGGTTTTTCCAGATTTTCCTCAATTAAAAGAACGTGTCGCAGCAAAGGTAAGAATACTACTAAGTTAATACATTTCTTTATTTTTACCCTCAAGTTAACATTTGTTAACTCTATGTAATGGAGGTAAGGAATAATGTTAAGATCCCTGTTACTGTACTTATTTAAATTTCTCTTCAAAATAAAGTTAATTAATTTTCAACGTCTTAGATTTAACGGTCCCTCGGTTATAATATCAAACCATGTTTCTTTTTTGGACGCGGTTTTCTTGTATCTACTGCTGCCTTCAAATACTGTCTTTGTAGCTAATACTGCCATCGCCAGGCGCTTTTCCTGGTTCCTTCGCTACTGCAATCATATAGATATAGATCCCTTAAACCCCTATAGTCTTAAAAGGATAGTACAAATTGTTATGGCTGGTACCCCAGTGGTTTTATTTCCTGAAGGACGTATTTCTACAACCGGCGGTTTAATGAAGGTCTATGACGGTATCGGCCTAATCGCCCATAAGACAGGTGCAACCCTCTACCCATTGGCCATATCGGGCCTTGAGTACTCTAAAGCTTCCCGACTAAAGGATAAATTAAAAACTTGCTGGTTGCCTGACGCACAAATATATGCCGGTGAGCCTTTTAAGCTGGCAGTGGACCCGGGCAAAAGCTACCGCAACCAAAAAATGTACTTTAGTGAGAAAATTCAAGAGGTCATGCAGGAAACACTTTTTGCATCTAAAAATCAGCAGCTCAATAATCTCTTTAACCAACTATTAATCTCAGCTAGAACTCATGGTCCCAACAAAACCATAGTCAGAGATGCCGGACAAACTATGAGCTACCGCACCTTAATTATAGCTAGTTATCTAATAAGTAATAAGCTATCCTCAAAAATATCAACTGAAAATAATATTGGCGTTTTACTACCCAATGCAGCGGCAAATGTGGTTACTTTATTCTCTCTTTTTTACCAGGGAAAAACCCCGGCAATACTAAATTTCTCTACCGGAATACAAAATATCCTGGCTAGTGCAGAAACAGCAGATTTAAAAACCATTATTACCTCCCGCCAGTTTATTACCAAGGCAGGCTTAGGTAAATTAGTAGATTTGCTGGCCCACCGACACATTATTATTTACCTTGAGGACGTTAAAGGGACGGTAACCCTCGGAGATAAACTTATAGCTCTATTACAGTATTTTAGGAAGAAAAAATCCCCGGCTAGAAACCATAAACTAATTCTTTTCACTTCCGGCAGTGAGGGCCGGCCTAAGGGTGTGGTTTTAAGTCATGGCAATATTATGGCTAATATAAATCAGGTGTCCAGTGTGGTAGACTTTACCTCCCGGGATAAAATTCTAAACGTATTGCCCATTTTTCATAGCTTTGGATTAACAGTGGGTACTCTTCTGCCAATATTTAGCGGCATGGAGGTATATCTTCATCCCAACCCCCTGCATTATAAAATTGTCCCGGAGCTTTCCTATGATTTTAGCGCCACCATTCTATTTGGAACATCCACCTTTTTAAACGGTTATGGCAAAAATGCCCATCCCTACGATTTTTACAGCATTCGTTATGTCTTTGCCGGAGCAGAAAAATTAAAGGAGGAAACTAGAAAACTCTGGCTGGATAAGTTCGGCATCCGCATATTAGAAGGTTATGGAACCACCGAAACCGCCCCAGTGTTAAGTATAAACACCCCCATCTTCAACAAAAAAGATACGGTTGGCAAGTTCTTGCCAGGTATATCTTGGAAATTACAAGAGGTTGAAGGTGTGATGTCTGGTGGTAACCTGCTAATCAAAGGCCCCAATGTTATGCAGGGCTATTTAGTTCATGGCAAGGGATTTGTCCCTGTGGAGTCTTGGTATGCTTCCGGTGATGTTGTAGAGGTGGATTACCAGGGTTACATCCAAATCAAATCTAGATTAAAGAGATTTAGCAAGATATCAGGGGAAATGATTAGCCTAAACCTGGTGGAAGAACTGGCTGAACAGTGTTTTATGACCTCTGAGGTTGCTGCCATAAGCTTCGCTGATAGTAAAAAGGGAGAAATAATCGTCCTCCTCACCACATTAAAAACAGCCAGCAGAACTTCTCTAAGGAACTTTCTAATGGGGGTTAACCAGAGTATGCTATTATTGCCTGCCAGGGTAGAAATCATAGACAAACTACCCTTATTGCCAAGTGGAAAAACTGATTATGCTGAGATTACGAACAACTGCCGGAGGAGGCAACCAAATGTTGACACTTAAGGACCTTAAAGGTATTAAGCCTCTGCCCGCCCTGCTGGTAGCACAATTTCTATCAGCCTTTGTTGATAATATGATCCTTTTTATAACTTTGGCCATTCTAAAAGGCAATTCCTACCCCGGCTACTACCTCCCCCTAGTACAAAGTGCCTTTCTTTTGTCCTATATAGTTTTAGCACCCTGGGTAGGTAGAATTGCTGATAAGCATTCAAAGGCTAAGGTGTTAATATTGGGTAATATTATCAAGTCCTTTGGTATCCTTATGCTGATCTTTGATGTCAACCCCGTCCTATGCTACGCCGTGGTGGGTACAGGCGCTGTAGTTTATAGTCCCGCTAAATACGGTATCCTCCCAGAACTGGCAGAGGACGAGGGAAAATTACTTAAGGCTAACTCAAAAATTGAGAGTTTTACCATTCTGGCAATACTTTGTGGTTCAGTGGTGGGGGGGATTTTATCCGATATTTCTATAATGGTATCTCTTTTAATCTGTCTGTTGTTATACTCATTATCCATATGCTTTAACTTGCTAATCCCAGCCAAAGAAGGTGATTTTTCAATCACCTATAACAGAGCTGTCCGGGAATTTCGTAATGATAGTTTATCGTTATTATCTAATCCCCAAGGACTATTTACATTAGTGGGAACCGGAACCTTCTGGTTAGCCTCGGCAGTACTAAGATTAATCATTATTGCCTGGTTACCCATAACCCTAGGCATCAGC
This sequence comes from Desulforamulus aquiferis, assembly GCF_030577015.1. Classification (NCBI taxonomy): domain Bacteria; kingdom Bacillati; phylum Bacillota; class Clostridia; order Eubacteriales; family Peptococcaceae; genus Desulforamulus; species Desulforamulus aquiferis. The sequence goes on from NZ_JARPTC010000015.1 coordinate 27,321, forward strand.
TCAAATACCTCCATAAGCTTAATTATTGCGGTCACAGGCATAGGTATTGCGCTTGGTGCCATAATTACTCCCTATTTTATCACTGTCAAAACCTATTTCCGCTGCAGCTTTTTCGGCTTCGCTATGGCCGGATGCGTGTTTGCCTTTACCCTGGTGAACACCCTGCCCCTAACCTTAGCCCTGCTTTTACTGGCTGGCTGTCTTGGTGGAATTTTTTTAGTGCCAATGAATACTTGCCTTCAGCAAATAGGTAATCAGACCATAGGCACCGGCAAGACCATTGCCATCCAGAATTTTGTGGAGAATACCTTTATGTTTCTAGGAGTTGGCCTATACACAGTTGCTACCAGGGCAGGGGTAGGTCTTAATACAGCCATATCAGCAACGGCCATGATCATGTTTTTCCTCTTGTTTATCATGTTGTTGACTAAGTTTTGGTATACGCCAACTAAATCGGCCAATTATAAAGATTAAAGTCGACATGGAGGTGTAAGGATATGGAGCAAAAAGCATGTTTAATTATTCATGGTTTTACCGGCAGTCCCCAGGAGGTAATTCCTTTAGCTCGATATTTGGAGTCCCAGAATTTTCTCGTTGCAGTACCTACCCTGGCGGGTCATGGTCATGGTTGGGCAGGCCTCAAAAATTGCTCATATCAAGACTGGCTCTCATCCGCAGAGATAGAGCTATTAAAGCTATTTAGTATAACAAAACATGTTAGTATTATTGGTTTCTCCATGGGTGGTTTAATTGCCGTGCAATTAGCCAAAAAACACCAGATTGACTCCTTAGTTTTACTTAGCACCCCCATTTTTGTTGGTAATAGTCAGGCAATTATTGAGAATCTTTTGGGTGGTCTAAGAAAAAGAGACTACAGAAGGCTTAAGGTATACGCAACAAATGTACTTAAAACACCCCTAAGGGCAGTAGTGAATTTTAAGCTGCTTCTAAATAAAACCAAGGGTAAGCTTGAAAGTATTAACATTCCCCTTCTGGTGGTGCAAGGTTTGAAGGATGATACTGTTCACCCCAGGAGTGCCCAATATATATACAAAAGGGCGGGAACCACAAACAAGCAGCTCTATCTACTTCCTAATTCCGGTCATTTGTTATGCTGGGATCAGGAGAAGGAACAGGTTTGCACAATTGTTGCTAACTTTTTAAATCATAATCTATAGGTCCCCATTATTATTTAAATTCACTTGAATTTTGCCCTAAATAGGGTTTATCCTGTTATAAATAATGGATAAGGGTGGTTTACTTTGAATATACAAATCTTTGGGACAAAGAAATGCCAGGATACCCGAAAGGCCGAACGTTATTTTAAAGAAAGACGCGTTAAATACCAATTTATTGACTTGCATATTAAAGGTTTGAGTAAGGGTGAACTAAAAAGTGTAACCTCCTCCATACCACTGAATGATTTGATAGATACGGAGGGAAAGGAATACCGGAAAAGAAATCTAAAATATATAGTCCACGATGTTGAGCAAATCCTTCTAGAACAACCCCTGTTGTTTAAGACACCCATCGTGCGAAATGGTAAAAAGGCTACCTTGGGTCACGCTCCGGACATCTGGAAGAGTTGGGAATAAAAGGAGTGAAATAATGTATTGTCAATTAGATCAAGTTAAGGAAATTTTAGCCATAGGTGCCGCTGTAAGAAGCGCGGTCATGGGGTACAAATTACAGAGCCACTGGCCAAAGTCAGCTTCGGCTATCACCTGTGGTCTGTTGCTGCGAAAAAACCTTGATGCCTTTATTCAAAAGGGAAAAATCCATCCTAATGGGGTGGCCTATGAACATTTTTGGGTTGAGGTTTATCTTGATGGTGAGCCCTTCCTGTTTGATGTTACTATAGGTTTATTAGGTTGTACGCTCGGACAAAACTTTCCTGATGTAATGTTAGTCCCTAGGGACGAGGCAGATGAATTATACGGAGAAGGTTTCGAATATGAGTGGTCCATGGAAGACTGTCCTAGAGATATATTACAGACAGCATTAAATGCATTGGGTGTTGCTAAATCCCCCGAGGAAGTATTAAAAGAGATTGCTGCCAGCTATTAAGATTTTCTGTTAACACAAGAATACCCAGACTATTAGCCTGGGTATTTCTTTATTCTGAGATTATACCTTTATCTTTCCCTTGACTGTTTTTCCCAACCATACCTAACCCTCTGAATTATAAACCCTCCAACCAGCAGGGATAATCCAAATAAATCTGTTTGTAGATGGGGATGTATCATAAGCAGACCACCGGCAAATAGTAGTATTCTTTCGGGCCAGCGGGCATTTGTAAGCAGGTAGCCGGAAACTGCTGCGGCGACACCCGTCATCCCCACCACTGAGGTGGCTATCATTAGCAGCACCTGGGTAAAGGTGGTATCAATCATAAGCAGAGCCGGCGACATAACAAATATATAGGGCACAAGGAATGCAGCAATGGCTAATTTCGAAGCATTTAGTGCTGTTTCCATGGGCTTACTTTTAGCTATACCAGAGGCAGCAAAGGCTGCCAGGGCTACAGGAGGCGTAACATCAGCGATAATGCCGAAGTAAAATACAAACATATGGGCCGCCAACACCGGAACACCCAATTGAATTATGGCCGGAGCGGCTATGGTTGATGTAATTACATAGTTTGCCGTTGTGGGGACACCCATCCCCAGTAATATTGAAGAAATCATAGTAAAGAACAGAGTCGGCAATAGTTGACCCTGGGCCAGATCTATGAGGGCTGAGCTAAGTTTCAAACCAAGTCCCGTCTTAGTGACCACACCTATAATTATTCCTGCGGTAGCACAGGCTATGACCACACCTAGGGCTGATCTGGCGCCCTTTTCTAGACCTTGGATAATATCATTTAGGGTAATACGCGTTGAACTGCGCAGCATGGCAGCCAAGATTGTAAGTCCAATGGCCCACAAGGCTGCACGCATGGGAGTATAGCCGGATATAAGCAAATAGATGATAGCAACCAAGGGAATTGCCAGGTGTCCCCTTTCCAGTATCAGCTTGCCCACCTGGGGCAGTTGGTTCCGGGGGATTCCCTTAAGTCCATACTTCCTAGCCTCTAAATGTACACAAATCCAGATACCTATAAAGTACAGCAGGGCCGGAATAGTGGCGGCCTTTACTACATTAATATAGGGGATACCCACAAATTCCGCCATAAGAAAGGCCGCTGCCCCCATAATAGGCGGCATTAGCTGTCCCCCGGTGGAAGCAGCCGCTTCCACCGCTCCGGCAAATTGCGGCCTATAGCCAAGGCTTTTCATCATTGGAATAGTGAGGCAACCTGTTCCGGCCACATTACCAACCGAGCTTCCAGATACTGTACCCATCAAACCACTTGATAAAACAGAGACCTTGGCCGGGCCACCGCTGGCCCATCCAGCCACTGCATTAGCTAAATCTATGAAAAACTTTCCTAAACCGGTCTTCTCCAAATATGCACCAAACAAAATGAATAGAAATATAAAGGTAGCAGAGACACCAAGGGGAATACCAAAAATACCTTCTGTGGTGAAGAACAGATGACCCACCAGATGCTTTAGGCTGACCCCTTGGTGGGCCAATACCCCTGGAATATTAGGTCCTGCAAAGGCGTAGGCCAGGAAAACACTGGCTACAATGACTATAGGCCAGCCAACTACCCTGCGGGCTGCCTCCATCACCAGGAAAACCCCTAATACTCCAATCACCATATCTGTAGGTGTCACAATGCCGGACCTCATTACTAGGTCTTTATAGAAGACAATAATGTATAAGGGCATTGAGGTTGCCACCACAGCAAGCAGGGCATCAAACCAGTGCATGGAATTACGGCACCAACTACGCCTAGTTGGGTAGAGAATATAAACCAGGGCTAATCCAAAGGACAAGTGAGCAGCCCTCTGTAAGTGAGCATCTAACACTCCAAACATGGCCGTGTAAAGTTGAAATAATGAAAATGATATAGCAATAAAGGCCACCAAATAGGCTCCGATTCCAGAGAAACATCTATAATCAGACTCCCTATCATATTTGGCCAAGAATTTTCTTAAATTAATATTGTCTCCCTTTACATTCTCTTCAGTCAATTTATGGTTACGCTCAGTCAATACGAACCTCCCTCCTGCAGCCTAACACCTGCCAGATAATTTTTGCAGGAGTATATTGCTCAGCTTGCACGATTATTAATGAATTAGGTTTGAAGTAGTCTGAAAAATTGTAGGTATCATTACGGTAAACAATGGTATGCTTGGTTAGAGGCAGGAAGCCGAGGTTTATACTCTCGAAGCTTCTACTTAAGTCGGTGAGGACAAAGGTACCATTTTTATTAACCAAAGTGCCCTCGTCAGCAAGAAAAGGGGTTCCAACACCGAAGGATTGAAAAGTGGTCTCTGTTAAAATGATTTTATTGCCCGGTGCAAGAATAAATTTTTCTTGCACCGGTGTTTTTTGAACAGAATGAATATACTCGATGGTAAAGGTCTTATCTAAAACCATCGGTATTAGGATTTGATTAAACTTGTCTTTTTCAGCTACCGTTAATACGGGCAGTGGCAGAAAGAACAAGGTAATCAAAAATAGCCCCAGCACCAGGGCGCCTGCCCCTACCCTATGTCTGGCAAGTAAATACATATTCCTTACGACCTACTATTCGTTGAAATATTTTTCTGCACCCGGATGCATGGGGATAGAAATACCGTCTTTAGCAGATTCCTTACTGATAAATTTACCCACGTTATGGGCGGCCTTTAAGGATTCTAGATTAGTAAAGATCGCCTTTGTTATATCATAAGCGGTCTGGTCATCCATCTTATCAGTAACTACCAACATAGCCTTAACGCTGACAGAGTTTACATCAGCATCCTGGTTGGGATAAGCATCTGCAGGTATGGTGGTCTTGGTGTAATAGGGATATTTCTCAATGAGTTTATCTGCTGCATCATCGGCAACTGGTAGCAATACAACCTTATGCTGAGCAGCTATATCTTGAATGGCTGCTGTTGGGAATCCTGCAGTCAAAAAGGCTGCGTCGATATTACCATCTTTGAGGCTGTTTGCTGCCTCTGCAAAGGAAAGGTATTGAACAGTAATATCATTATAGGTAATACCATTAACTTCCAGAATCTGACGTGCATTTGCTTCAACACCGCTACCGGCGGCACCCACTGCTACTCTTTTACCCTTTAATTCATCAATACTCTTGATACCCGATTTCTCAAGGGTAACTATCTGAATAGTTTCGGGGTAAATGGTGGCAAGACATTTTAATCCATCAACTTTTTTGTCTGCGAACAATTCTGTACCATTTGTTGCGTAATAAGAAATATCATTTTGAATAAAGGCAACTTGTACACTACCATCATTCAACAGGTTTACGTTAGCAGCAGAAGCCCCTGTGGTCTGGGCAGTTGCATTTACTCCCTCAATATTCTTGTTTAAGATTTCAGCAATAGCTCCACCCAGGGGATAGTAAACACCAGCAGTACCACCGGTAGCGATATTGATAAATTTCTTTTCAACCGAAGCTTTGTCAGCCTCTTTCTGCTCTCCTGACTGTGAGGAACCGCACCCAGCAAGGGCCATGGCCAGTAAAGAGATAGATAATAACATTACTAGACTTTTTTTGAAAATTTTCATCTAACAAACCCTCCCAATTATTTTTTTCTAATTTTTAACCTTTTTTACTTTTTCACCTCCTACCTACGATTATTTATGCATTAAATCTCTTAAATATTTTAACTTAAATAAAGTTTAACAAATTAATTAAATTCTCCTGCTTGCAAGACCTAGAAGTTTGAAAAAAACCCTTGGTAATGATAAGTAAAATTTGTTCACAAAAAACAACCTGCCTCCATGGCAGGTTTCCAGATTGTCAGAAACTACCTATATTCAGGTTTTTATAAGGCTTCCATCTGAAATCCCCTGAGCTTTAATTCCTTTATTATCTTATCTAAGGCGGCCAGGCTGTCCTTTGAGTTCAAGTGCATTAAAATGATAGCTCCGTTATGCAGGTGTTCCATAACATGAGTGTACGCTTCCTCAGGCCCTCCTTTAAGGGTTTGCCAATCTCTATAATCTACGCTCCATAGAATAGTCTTATAACCAAGTTCATTGGCTATAGCCAGTGTTTGGTCGGAATAATCGCCATAGGGCGGGCGAAGGAGAGTCATATCTTGACCAGTTAATTGGCGAAAATTAAGCCCGACAAAATTAATCTCTTCTTCAATCTCCTGAGGAGAAAGCCTCGGTAAACTGGGGTGGGTGGCTGTATGATTTCCTACCGAATGCCCCTCTTCCACCATTCTTAATATAGATTCCTTCAAAGCATCCCTAGAAAAATAATTCCCGGTAATAAAAAAGGTAGCCTTTACTTCATTGGCCTCCAATATGTCTAAAAAATCATCTACCGGTTCTGTTGGCTGCCCACCATCAAAGGTTAGATATACCACGGGCCTTTCTGTATCACCTTTTCTTATGGCCTTGGCCCCTTCAGGTAGATAGGTTTCTTTCACTGGCTGCGGAGGTTGTGGCATCTCAGGAATTTCAGGAACTTCAGAAATCTCAGGAACCTCTTTGTCAGCTTCAATAGCTGGTTGTGAGGCTTCGGGGGTTGAAATATTTAAAGGCACTATATTGGTAGTAGGCTCATTCATAGCATACTTGGTAACAGGAGCAGTTATTGTTGATAAATCATCACAACCTGTAGCAAACATGGTAAACAGAAGGAAAACAATTACTATTATAGTTTTCTTCATTTTATATTCTCCCTGTTTTTATATCGGGGTATCCTATGCGTGGCGAGTAAAATCTGTGAGGTATCTATATAACATAGACGTATAAAAAGTAATAATGTGTCAAAGATTCACGAAAAATCCTAAAATCTTTTAAAATAAAAAACCGCATTTTAAACAACCAAAAATGCAGCAAAGAATTCATTATATACTTACCTTACTTACAACTTTGTTGTAGAAATGATGCCTACTGGTATATAATTCCTTTAGTTAAATAATTTAGTTAATTAACTTATTATAAAGAATGGAAGGGATGGGAAATAATGAATTATAATGATATACTAAAACATTTGGCTCCCTGTGGTTTAGACTGTAATCGGTGTGCAGGATTTGAGGGAGGGGAAATAAAAGAATTAAGCACTAGGCTACTTGAACTACTGGGAAATTATGATAGATTAGCTAAAATTATGTCAACTAAAACCCCAGCCTTCTCAAATTTTACGGAATTCAAAGAAATTCTAGACTCTTTTTCTAAGGGTTCCTGTGGTGGCTGCAGGGCCGATAATTGTTCATGCCCTGTTAACTGTGCTGTAAGAACCTGCTTTAAGGAAAAGGGTATAGATTTTTGCTTTCAATGCCAGGACTATCCCTGTAATAAACAGGAGAACCCTATGCTCCGGCAAAGGTGGCTGGAGAAGAATGACCGTATGAGAGAAATAGGGGTAACCTCCTACTACGAGGAGCAAAGAAAACTGCCTAGGTATTAGGTTAGAATGCATAAAATTGACCTGATTTGCAAAAACCTATTTGCAAAAAAGGAGGTTTTTTATGAGTTTAACTCCATACAATACATATCATCACATGCAAAATATGCGCCGGGAAATGGATAGATTTTTCACCACCAGTTTCTCTCCAATGCTAAGTACTGATCTCGGTCATGATTTTGGCATTCCTAGAATAGATCTCTACCAAACTGATAGTGAGGTAATAGCCTCCTGTGATATTCCCGGTTTAGAAAAGAAAGAGGATGTCCATATAGAGATTGATAATAATCTGCTTAATATTTCCGGTAATATTAACAGGTTTAATGAGATTAATGAAAATCAGATGTACCGTCAGGAAAGATTTGTAGGTAAGTTTCAACGTTCCATAACTCTTCCGCCTGGAACTTCCCCGGAGGGTATTCAGGCAGTATACAAAAATGGTGTACTGGATATAAGAATTCCTAAAACAAAGGGGACTGACCGAAAACGAATTAATGTAGAGTTTCAATAGTCAAAATAATAAGCCCCGGGGGATTCTCCGGGGTAATAATGTTGCCAAATTTTAATCACACCACTTTATGACCAGTGCTCCCCAGGATAAGCCGCTACCAAAGCCAACCATGACTAAGTGGTTGCCTTGCTTAATGCGTCCCGTTTGAAGTCCCTCCCAAAGGGCTAGGGGGATGGATGCACTGGAAGTATTCCCATAGCGGTCAATATTTACTAACACCTTGTCCAAAGGAAGATTTAATTTTTTAGCTGCAGCATCAATTATTCTGATATTGGCCTGATGTGGAATCAACAGGTCTATATCATCTTTGCAAAGACCTGCTGCCGAAAGAGCTTCTACAGTCACTTCTTCAAAAATCTTTACGGCAAACTTAAATACTTCCCTTCCATTCATATAAAAGGTATGCAGATTTGCAGCTATGGTTTCTTCACTGGCTGGGAGTCTTGAGCCTCCCGCTGGAAGATTTAGTAGCATGCCACCGGAGCCATCGGCACCAAGCTTAATGGAAAGAATCCCATAGCCCTCGGGGGAAGGTTTTAGGACAACTGCCCCAGCTCCATCACCCATTAGAACACAGGTCTTAGGGTCTTGCCAATTGGTTATCCTTGATAGGGTGTCTGCCCCAATTACCAGCACATTTTCATAGGTTCCGGAAGTAATAAACTGACTGGCCACCGACAGTGCATAAACAAAGCCGCTGCATCCGGCCTCCAGGTCAAAGGCTGCCGCCCTCTTTGCCCCTAGTCTCTCTTGAACAAGGCAGGCGGTAGCTGGGAATATCATATCAGGTGTTACTGTGGCTACAATAATTAGGTCAATATTCTCCGGCTTAACTCCCGCATTCTCCAAGGCCTTCTTCCCGGCAATAACCGACATATCCGATGTGGCTTCATCGGGGGAGGCTATACGTCGCTCGGCAATGCCTGTTCTGGTTCTAATCCATTCATCACTGGTTTGAACCATCCCCTCCAACTCACTGTTAGATAATCTTCTTTTAGGGACGTAGATCCCTATACCGGCTATACCGGCTCTAATCAGTTTCTTTGACATATACTTCAACCTTTCCTTTCACAAGAAAGACGCTATATAACAAACGTCTTTCAGCACTTTAATTACCCAAGCCCGGATAGTATCCAGGCATAGTTACGTAAAGCATCACAGAAATTTATGAAAGTACCGGTTGTCAAAGCTTCTTAGTATTCCTTTTGTAGAGCCGTCATTAATTGCCCATAAATGTGGGCTAATCTTTCATCCCCTAACTCCCTGTCCTTATGGGGTATATCAATACCAAACTCAGCCTTTACCAAGGTAGGTCTTTTTGAGTAAACCAACAGCTTATGACCTAAAAGCAGAGCTTCTGCCACATCATGGGTTACAAAAATAATACTGCTGCCGCTAAACTCCCACATCCTGGCTACCTCCCTTACCAGTGAAAGCCTTAGGGGTGCATCCAGGGATTTAAAAGGTTCGTCCATTAACAATAATTGATGGGGGAAAGCAAAGGCCCTGCACAAGGATAATCGCTGCTTCATTCCACCACTCAAAGCTTCAGGGTAAAATTTTTTATATGCCCCTAAGCCCATTAAGTCAAGGTAACGCTCAATCAATGCCTGCCTCTCTGGAAGCTCTATCTGGCTCTTAAGAACAAAATGCAAATTGTCCTCTACACTTTTCCAAGGTAAGAGCCTCGATTCTTGAAAGGCGTAACTTATTTTTATGTCATCAAGTCCTTGAATATGTCCCTCATCGGGTTCATCCAAACCGGCCAACATACGAAGGGTAGTTGTTTTACCGCATCCAGAAGGCCCCAAAAGGCATACAATTTCACCTGGCTGCACCGTAAAGGATAAGTCCTCTAAAACCTGCATACCTCCCAGTCTCTTTTTAATACCCTCCAGTTTAATCATACAGCATTCCTCCAGCGGGTTAAGCGCCTGTTAACAATGTATAAGGCCCTATCGGTTATTAAACCCATCAAAACTAACAGCAGTGTCCAGGCAAATACCTCCGGGGTTTCCAAGTTTATTCTGGCAGTGGCCATCCCTGCACCAATTCCCCTCTGGGCACTTAAAAATTCGGCCATGGCCACAGCCTTCCAGGTCGTACCCAACCCCGCCGACATGGCAGCAAAGAGATATGGCAATACCTGGGGAAAATAAACCTCCACTATTAATGCACGCCTTTCAACCTTAAAGGTTTTAGCCATTTCAGTAAGTCGGGGATTCACATTTTGTACACCTTGAACTAGATTAATAATAACCAGCGGTAATGTGCTAATAACAACCACAAAAATGGGCACCCGCTCAAAGCCAAACCAAATCATTGCCAGCAAAAGCCACGATATAACAGGAACCACTTGAAGTGTTACCACATAGGGTTGGAACATTTGCCTAATCAATTTACTAAGACCCATTAACAAACCCACGGGCGTCCCTATCAGCAGAGCAATGGAAAATCCTATTAATCCCCTGCCAATGGAATTACCGGCATGTTCCCAGAGTTTCCCTCCTGCCATAAGATTACCCAAAGCCTGGACAGTTTCCATTGGTGAGGGCACTATGACGGGTTTATAGAAACCTGATATTACTTGCCAAAGGCCTAAGAAAAATATCAGGCTAAGCAGGGACAAGCCCTTACTTAGCCAAGTAGAATTTATCATCTGGTACTTTTCCTCCAACCATCTCCGGCGAAAATTGCAGCAGCTTAGATAGATAGTTATCAACGTCTGCCTTAGCATCCTGGGCATTTACAAATCTTACATCTATTCTAGCCATTGAGTTCTCAAAGACCTTGGCTGGCATATCAAATTTTTCCTGAACAAGGCTTGCCACTGAAGAGGGATCTGCTGTTGTCTGCTCTGTGGCTTGCTGGTAAGACTTCTGAATTATATCCAGTGCTTCCGGATACTTCTCAACAAACTTATTTTGCACAACCATCCCGGCCTGTGGCAGGCTTGAGTCCTCAACTCTTTGCCATTCCTGCTCAAAATCAAAAACTTGTTTAACATTAGGATTTTTGCTTAAGACATTGGTAACCAGGGGTTCCGGGAGTACTGCCGTACTGGCAAGTCCTTGAATTAGCATCTGAGCAATTTCAGGAGAGCCTGCATATTTTAGTATTACTTCATTACTTGAGACTTCATTTTTTCCCAGCAGATACTGGGTAATGATATCCGGGCTTGCCCCTTGGGCACCAACATGAATTTCCTTCCCTTTTAAATCTTGCCAGCTTGAAATATTATCAGAGGAGAGGAGATATAAAATTCCCCAGGTGCTTACGTTAGCAAGTGAAATATCCATGTCTTTGCTAAATAATTTTGATGCGGTATTGACAGGTAATACGGTAAAATCTGCCTCCCCGTTTACAATCCTAGCGGTTGCCTCCTCAACACTTTTATAGAGGATTAGTTCTATAGCAACTTTGTCACCAAAGGGCTTATTTTCAAGCATCTTTAGCAGCGGTGCTGTTGGGGGTGCTGGTGGCGCCTGGATTACAATTTTTTCTGGATACGGAACTTCTGCTGCTGGTTCTTGATTTACATTCCCACAGCCTGTTATAAGACCTATCAGGAATAAACAGGCCAGAACTAAAACAAACTTCTTCAAAAAATCATCGCCTCGCTAATTTGTATTTTACATTTAAAATTTAACACAAAATTTAATAATCCTGCCTAATTACAAAACATCTACATAAAAGAATATACTTGTTAACCCCATTTCAAAGCTTGCTAATAGCCCCCAACTTGCTATGGTTAATAAATAGTGTTATGTTAAATGTAAAACATACTAAATGGGGTGTTTCATATAAAGATTCTATTAGCTACTGACGGTTCCGATAATTCAATCCGGGCATCTGATTATATTATCAAGCTGTCCGGTTATGGACTTAAGCTGGAGGTGACAGTGTTATCTGTCATTCCTTTAACCAAAGACATGTCCATATATCTAGGTGTAAATGAGGATGAATACAACAGATTGTCAGATATAAGAGTCCGCTCCATTTTTGAGCCCTTTGAAGAAGCCTTTAATAAATACGAAAATATTAAAGCCAGTTTTATTACTGTAAATGGAGAGATTCCTGAAGCAATTGTTTCCTTTGCCAATGAGGGGCAATATGATCAGATTATTATAGGTAGCCGGGGCTTAAGTAATGTTAAGGAATTTTTTCTGGGAAGTGTGAGCCATAAGGTGGTTCGGCTGGCTCAATGTCCGGTAGTAATTGTAAAGTAGGAGATAAAGATGAATTACTTAGCTGTGGGTGTAGGGGGCATGGCAGGAGCCGCCTTTAGGTATTTTATTAGTACCTTTAACGGGGCAACAACAGCATTATTTCCCTTTGGCACACTTACTGCCAACTTCCTTGGTTGTTTTTTATTAAGCTTTGTGGCCTATGCCAGCATATTGAACTGGAACTTGCCAAAAAAATACCTTTTGGCTATTAATACAGGCTTTATTGGTTCCCTTACTACCTTTTCCACCTTTTCCGTAGAGACCATGAATTATATTATCCATGCAAAATATGAACTGGCAGCAATTTATGTAATTATTAGTTTAGCAGGGGGGCTATCCCTCTCCTTCATGGGTGTTCATCTGGCAATAGTCTTGTTTAGAAAGATACAGGAGGAGCAACAGAACACTTAAGAAAAGATTCCTGAGAATGCAGGTGGTTTTTTATGAAGGACTTATTATTGGTCGCTGCAGGTGGCTTTTTAGGTGCCACTGGTAGATTCCTGGTAACTAGTATAATCCAATCCAAGCATAATTACCCCTTTCCCTTCGGCACCTTTACAGTAAACCTGGTGGGTTCTTTTTTGTTAGGCTTTCTTTTTGCCCAGCATTTATTTAATGCTGACTTATTGTTGTTGCTTGGTATCGGTTTCCTAGGTTCCTTTACTACTTTTTCTACCTTTGAAATGGAGTCCGTTGAATTGATAAGAAAGGGTAAGTTGCCTATATCCCTGCTTTATATGGCACTTAGCACTATTTTTGCCTTAATAGCTGCCTTTATGGGCTACTGCTTGGGAAAAGTTATTTAGTGCTAATCTTATAATTAGTTAGGAGTTGACTTCAATTGATAGACTTTGACGTCCTCTGGCTTGCGTCTGCCTTTATTGTTACCCTGGCAGCTATGTTGCAGGGTATAACTGGGTTTGGTTTTGCTCTAATAGCCATTCCACTCCTACTCCTTGTGTATGATTCTCATACTGCGGTTATTCTTAACATGATGATCTCTCTGGTGACCCTATCCGTACTTACCTTCCGGGTTAGGAGTTTGGTAAAAACAAATATAGTTAAAAACCTTTTCTTAGGAAGCATTTTAGGCATTCCTATAGGCATTTTTATTCACCTCCATTTTGATGTTGAGTTACTTAAGCTTGCCATCGGAATTGTTACCGCCCTTTCCAGCTTAATCATGTTAGTAGGCTTTACCGTTAAAATGACAAAGGATAAAATATGGCAAACCTCCACAGGAATTATATCCGGTATCCTAACAGGTAGTATCAGTATGCCGGGTCCACCTGTAATCCTATTGCTAAACAATCAAAAGTTGTTAAAGGACCATTTTCGGGCAACCACCTCTGCATTTTTTGTCCTTGCCTATCTGGTAAGCCTTTTTTCTTTAACCAGTATTGGAGCCGTGGACTTAGAAACCTTTATTTTATCAGGCACACTGATTCCCTTTGCTATCCTGGGGGGCTTCTTGGGTTACATTATCTTCCCAAAGGTACCCCAGGAAAAGTTCCAACAGGGTGTTTCAATTTTAGTTTTGGCAACCGCCCTATATGCAGTTATAACTGCCTTAGGTTAACAGCATTTACTACCTAGTTAGCAGGAACCCATAAAAGGTTTGTCGAAAATATGATCAAAAGAAGCTTTCGAGGAGGCGAAGATTTTTTGAGAAAGTGGCCTGTTTTCCTCATTGCACTGCTGTTGATTATTATGCTTGGCTTACCTGCAGGAGGCAGTACCCCAACGGTTATAGTAGATGGAACCCGTCTAAGTCTTGATGTACCTCCCAGGATAGAGCAGGGTACAACTATGGTTCCTCTACGGGGTGTTTTTGAAGCACTGGGGGCCAGCGTAACCTGGAACAGCTATAACCAAACCATTATTGCACGTAATGGTGATTATGAAGCATTACTTATAGTAGGACATCCTGTGGCCTTTAAAAACGGTGCTCCCGTTGATCTACCTGTGCCCGCATCCATTCAAGACGGAAGAACCTTGGTTCCCCTCAGATTTGTCAGCGAAGCCCTTGGTGCAGAGGTCCACTGGGATTCCACCAGCCAAACAATTAACATTACGTCCAATAATAGAAAAATTATTGATAATTCCCTAGAAACCATTGCAAACAACATTGATAGAGAATTTGTTTGGAGCTTTGGGGGCAAAAAATGGACCTACCAGATGCAAATTCCCCAAGAGGCTTATGATTATTACACCGGCTTGAAACGCATTCCTACCAATGACTATTCGGTCTATGTCACAGATCCCGTGGATGACGTGTTTATTTCTAGGATAGCAGCCAAGTTTATGGAAGTGGTAAAGCAGGAAGGGTATTCGCCCAACCAGACAGTAGAGTTTGTGGTCTCCTTTGTGCAAAATTTAAAATATATATCAGATAACGCTTCCAAAGGCTATGACCAGTATGCCAGATACCCCCTTGAAACACTGGTAGAACAAAATGGCGACTGCGAAGATACCAGTATACTGCTGGCCTCCATCCTTAAAGAAATGAACTTCGGGGTAGTTTTAGTTATGCTACCCGGAGATCCTGGCCATATGGCCGTGGGAGTTAAAGGGGAAAACCTTTCCGGTGTCTATTATGAATTTCAGGGTGAAAAATATTACTATGTAGAAACCACCGGCACAGGTTGGAAAATCGGACAAATACCAGATGAATACAGAGACCGCAAGGCCCAAATATTACCCTTAATACCCCAGCCGGTCATAACACACCAGTGGACCTACCAGGGTACTACACGTCAAATTGAGCTAAAGGTGACAGTTCATAATGATGGGTCAGCTGTGGCTGCCAATACTAAAGTCTACGCAGCTCTAGACGCAGGAAATGGCAAAGTATATGACCAAAAAATTTCTGATATCCTTAATCTGGAGCCCCGCTCCAGTGCCACCTTTACCATATATCTAAAGCCTCCGGCTAATGCAAATACCAGGGTGCTGGTAAAAATAGTATCAGATGATGTCTTGATGGATGAAAGTCAATCTGATTGGTTCAAAACTTAACCTATCCCAAGTAAGGCTAAAGCCGGGAGTTTATGCAATAACTCCCGGCCTTTTGTTTAACAACTAAAAGACTGCTCTGTCCTGGCGATGATTTCATCCTGCAATTCCTTGCTAAGATTATGAAAATGATCACTGTAACCGGCCACCCTTACAATTAGGTCTTTGTATTCCTCGGGTCTTTCCTGGGCTGCCAGTAATGTCCTTTTATCTATTACGTTAAACTGAATGTGGTGTCCGTCCATATTAAAATAGGTTCGTACCAGGGAAACCATATTTTCTAACCCTTCATCACCAGCCACCACCGAAGGACTAAATTTCTGGTTTAAGAGTGTTCCCCCGGTGCGAAGGTGATCCATCTTGGCAGCGGATTTGATCACTGCAGTTGGTCCACGCCTATCTGAACCCTGTTCTGGGGAAATGCCCTCCGAAAGTGGCTTGCCTGCAATTCGACCATTGGGGGTAGCCCCCGTTACTGAGCCAAAGTAGACATGACAGGTGGTTGGCAGCATATCAATACGGTAGGTTCCACCCTTCATATTTTTCCGACCGTTAACAGATTCATAAAATGCATTAAAGGCCGTTAGCATCAATTGATCGGCGTAATCATCATCATTGCCATATTTAGGGGTTTTATTGAGAACGCTATTATGAACGTACCCATGACCCTCAAAATCATCTGCCAATGCCTGCAGCAATTCTGCCATGGAAAATCTCTTTTGTTCAAAAACGTTGTATTTAATAGAGGAAAGACAATCGGTGAGGGTTCCAATGCCTACACCTTGAATATAGGAGGTGTTATATCTAGCACCCCCGGCATTATAATCCTTTCCACTTAAGATGCAGTCACTTACAACGATTGATAGAAATGGGCAAGGCATATGGGCTGCATACAATTTTTCTATGATATGATTGCCCTTGATCTTGATATCTACAAAGTGATTCAGCTGTTTTGCAAATGCCTCCAATAGTTCTTCAAAGGATCTGTAATCTACGGCGTTTCCGGTGGCTAAGCCAAGTTGTTTTCCTGTTCTGTTATCAAAACCGTCATTTAAGGTAAGCTCTAGGATTTTAGGCAGGTTAAAGTAACCTGTTAAAATATAGGCCTCTTTACCAAAGGCCCCGGTCTCAACACAGCCGCTGGCCCCGCCCTCCCTTGCATCAACAATATCCTTTCCTACCCTTAACATCTCCTGTATAATGGCATCTGTATTATATAGGGCCGGTTGTCCCCAGCCCTTTCGTGATATCTCGCAGGCCCTTTTTATAAATCGATGAGGTGTCTTCCTGCTAATCTGAACATTTGAGCTGGGCTGAAGCAATTTCATTTCATCCATTACGTCTAATATTATAAAGGATACGTCATTGACACCATCTGAGCCGTCGGATTTTACCCCACCGCTGTTGATATTGGCAAAGTCTGTGTAGGTCCCGCTTTCCTTTAAAGTAATTCCAACCTTTGGAGGGGCCGGCTGGTTATTAAACTTTACCCAAAGGCATTCTAAAAGCTCTTTTGCCTGATCCTCAGTCAATATTCCTGCTTCCAGGTCTTTTTGGTAGAAGGGATTTAAATGTTGATCCAAACGTCCCGGACTAAAGGAGTCCCAATTATTAAGCTCCAGGGTTACCCCTAGATGAACAAACCAATACATCTGAATGGCCTGGGCAAAGGTCTCTGGTTTATGGGCCGGTACTACCTCACAATTTTGAGCAATAGCCTGTAATTCCGCCCTTCTTCTGGGGTCCTGCTCTTCTTCTGCCAGCTCCCTGGCTAAAGCACCATAGCGTTTGCCATAAATAATTATGGCTTCGCAGCAGATTTTCATGGCCTCTAATTGTGCTTTTTTCTCATAGGACTGCCCATCATTAAGGTAGTCTATCCCTTCAATAGATTTTTCAATTTCCTTTTTAAAGTCTAAAAAGCCCTTTTGATACATCTTCCCATCTGCTACCGTGTGACCCGGTGCCCTTTGTTCCATAAATTCGGTAAAGATACCACCTTCATAGCAATCCTTCCACTCCTGGGTCATCTGCTTAAAGATATGTTCCCGTAGGGATCTTTTTTGCCAATAGGGTATTATTCTTTCCCTTTGGATGGTTTTACTTTCTTCACTAACTTTAAAAGAGATCTTATCCCTGTTGTTCATAACTTCAAAATCATCCAGGGTATGGCAGCATAATTCAGGGTAGGTTGGAGCTGATTGTGGTCCCTCCCCCTTTTCCCCCACAATAAGTTCTCCTTCATTAATGCAAAGGGTTTGGTTTTCTAAGATATGTTTAAAGGTTAAGGCTCTTAGGATTGGTGTTTCCACCGTACCGGCATACCTTTGATAGGCTTCGGTTACCAACCTTGCCCTTTCAATGGATATGCTGGGCTCAACGGTTAAACTCTGATTCCTCAGCCTTTTTATTCTTTCATTCATGCCCCTGTCCAAAGTTCTAACCCCCAATCTTAATATTAAAACCTTTTTTACTAAATAACTGGCTGATTTCTGCCAATCTTTGTTCCGTTGGCGCTTTAAAGGATTCCCCCTGATATTTCCTGTTTAATTTTGTGTATTTATTACTTCCAATGGAATGATAGGGTAGCAAGTTAATCAAGGATATATTCATTCCCTGGATAAAATCTATGGTTGCTTTTAGGTTAATATCCTGGGAGCTTATATCTTCTACCAATGGTATTCTTAAATTTATGTTCCCCCCACTGGCGGAGAGCTTTCTAAAATTCTCCAATATTAGCTGATTATCCTGTCCCGTATACTTTTTATGAAGGGAAGCATCCATTAACTTTAAGTCATATAGGAATAAATCCACATATGGCAACACCTTCTCAAAGCTCTCAAAGGGCACATAACCACAGGTGTCTATGGCAACAGAAATCCCTCTCTTTTTGCATAACTTAGCAAGTTCAGTAACAAAGTCTATCTGGCAAAGGGCCTCACCCCCAGAGAAGGTTACCCCGCCTCCCGACTGCTCATAAAATGGCCTATCCCTTTCTATCTCATTTAGAACCTCTTTCAGGGAATACTCTTTTCCCGAAACTTCCCTGGCATTATTGATACAGTGTTCGATACACGCTTCGCATAGGACACACTTTTTCTTTTCCTGAACTAGGTATTTTCCATCTAACCTAATTGCCTGGTACAGGCAGCTCTGCAGGCATTGGCCACAGCCAGTACACTTTTCTTGATTGTACAGTATTTCTCTTTGGAAATGCTGACTCTCAGGATTGTGGCACCACAGGCAGTTTAGGGGACAACCCTTAAAGAAAACCGTTGTGCGAATGCCAGGTCCATCATGAACACAAAACTTTTGTATATTAAAGATGGTTGCTTTTTCCATATGCACCTCATGTCGCTGCTCGGGATTATTAAAACCCTTGTATCTTTTTCTACAGTCTGCAATAGACTTTTGTCTATCCCTTTATTATACCTTGAAAAGGTTACAATTCTAAGCAATGTTATTTTAGTATACTGTATCATTAAATCAAAAAAGCCGGGGATAAATATCCTCGGCTCGACCAGCAAATCCTTTAAGGCTTTATATAAATAAAGCCCATACTTTGTTTTTTTACGATCTCCGTTATTCCTCCCGGAACTACCTGAACAAATTCAGGTAGAAGCTCTTCCTTTAAGGAATGAGCCTGAAGGGCATTACGACAGGCTGCGAATTTAACACCCCGGGAGGATAAGCTGCTCATTTGCTCATGTAAATTTACCTTATCATTATCGTAATAAAAATTTACAGCCCCAGCATTAGCCACCAGCTCGATCTCCACCTGATTATCACTTACATCCTTAAGGAAGTTTTGAATATTTGTTAATGCCTTTGGCCATACTTCATTTTCTGAAACATGAAATAAAACCTTCGTCTTCTCCAATGCCTCTTTCCCCCATTTAATTACTATTTCCCAAAGAACTCTCCCACCAGCTTCTTTAGGCTTTTCATTTTTTCATCAACCAGTTTCACTTCTGGCATGGGATATTCCTTCCCTAGATATTCATATTTGGGCTGTCCCAAACGATGGTAGGGCAGCAGCTCATAGTCTACATTTGGGAATTGCCTAATATAGTCAATAATTTCTTTAATATCTTCTTCCGTATCATTAAAACCCGGTATTACTGGAGTTCTAACCATAATGGAAAGGTTAGGAAATGCCTCACACAGCTTTACAAAATTGTTAAGTATTAATTCATTGGAGACTCCGGTATACTCCTTATGCTTATCATTATTAATGCATTTGATATCATAAAGCACGGTATTAAGCTGTTGACTAATTTTGTTTAAGCTATCCCAGTCTGCATAGCCACAGGTCTCCAGGGTTGAATTAATCCTCCTGCGTTTTGCTTCCTTCAGCAGTTCCCAGGCATAGTCAGCCTGGGATAATGGTTCCCCACCACTTAAGGTAATTCCCCCACCAGATCTAGTATAAAACATACTGTCTTCTTCGACAACTTTTAGAACTTCCTCTACAGTCATGGGCTTGCCATACATGTTTAAAGCCCTGGAGGGACATATGTCAGCACATCTGGCACAGTTATTACAGATTGCCCTGTCTATTTCAACCTTTTCACTGGTATTCTCCCTAATGGCACCCAATTCACAGGCCTCAATACACATTTTGCATTCCTTTGTACCGATGCATTTGTTATTATTAAAGGCCAGTTCGGGCAAAAGATGCTGAGATTCAGGGTTGGCACACCACCGGCACTTCAAGGGACAGCCCTTTAAAAATACAATAGTCCTAATGCCCGGCCCATCATGTACTGAATATCGTTGAATATTAAATATATAACCACTTTTGTTTCTATCTATATTACCGGCTGCACTCACTAAATCCCCTCCTTAACAAAATGGGCTGTAAGCCCTGCGAAACAGCAGGACTTACAGAGGATAACCTATTTGTATTTAGATGGTGCTGTGCTCTGTTCTGGCAATAATGTCATCCTGTAAATCTGGAGACAAATCGCAGAAGTAAGCGCTATAGCCGGCGACCCTTACGATAAGCCCACGATATTTGTCGGGATCCTTCTTGGCTGCCAGTAGGGTTTCCTTATTAACAATGTTGAACTGGAGATGCCATAGCTTAAGATCACACCAGGTTCTAATAAAGGAGGCCAGTTTTCTCGTGCCCTCTTCCCCGGTTACACAAGACGGTGTGAACTTAATGTTTAGCAGTCTGGAGGCACGCTCCCTAAAGTTGTAGTTTTTAGAGTTAAAGTTAGATAGCAATACAGCAGTTGGACCATTGACGTCTGCACCGTGGGAGGCGGAAGAGCCGTCAGCTAATGGAGTATATGCCTTTCTGCCGTTGGCAGAAGCACTGACCACCTTGCCAAAGGGCACATGGGAAGTAAAGGGCACCAGTCTCAGGTCAAAATGTACACCTAACTCCTTGGAATATTTCTTGGTAAACTCAAGGGCTTCACGGTCAACGTCCTTAGCAAGGGAATCCACATAGGGATCATTGTTGCCGTATTTGGGAGCATTAAGCAGCATTTGTCTAACTGCTTCCTTACCCTCAAAGTTACATTCTAATGCTTCAATTAACTGGGCCATGGTTAACTTCTTATCTTCAAAAATCAGCTTCTTAACAGCGGCCAGGGAATCAACCACAGTTCCATAACCCATCAGCTCAAAATATCCTAAATCAATACCACCGGGTATTACAGGTGTATGGAGATCCAAGCAGTTTTCCATGCACAGATCATGCAGGGATGAACCCAGTGGGCTGGCAAAATGCTTGGGACGTAAATTTATGATAACATGCTGCTGGATAAAGGCTTGCTTTAAAAATTCGGTGGTTTGGGCTAAGTAGGCATTCCAAAACTCTTCCCAGGTACTAAATTCCCTTGGGTCTCCAGTTTGCAGACCAATAACCTCATCCCCATGCAGGAGCATCTTTCCATTGTGTAGAACCATTTCTACTGCTGCTGCGAAGTTAATATAAGGGCATCCGCTGGTAAATGTGTCTCTGTTGGGCATTCTGGCTTCAGAGCAACCGGATACAGCATAGTCATAGGCTTCTTCAAAGGTTGCACCCTTGGACAGCAATAGGGGAATAACCTCTTCGTCGTTGATTAATTTTGGGAAGCCGGAACCCTCTTTGATGGTCTGAGCTACCTCATGCATATAACGTTCTGGTGAGCGGGCATGAATTCTGGCTGCCAGATCAGGGTAGTTTAACGGGAACTCCTGCTTGGACTTCAGGAATAAGTAGGTTAGTTCGTTGGTGGCATCACTTCCATCTGGTGTCTGACCGCCAATGGTTACCGCTTCCCAGTGAGCATAGCCTTCGTTAAAGGCACCGCCAGTTGGGGAAACATACAGGTCGATGAATTGTGCCATAGCCACCCACATGCACTCCAGCAATTCAACGGCACCTTCTTCAGTCAGGCGACCCTCTTCGATATCCTTTTTGTAGAATGGATATAGGTACTGGTCCATACGTCCGTTGGATATAATAGTACCTGTTTTTTGCTCAATCCTGGAAAACATTTGGGTAAACCACTGGGATTGAACTGCCTCCCGGAAATTTCGGGCAGGATTTTCAGGCACCCAGGCGCAGATTTCTGCAATTTCCATTAATTCTTGCTTTCTAGTTGCATCAGCTTCCTTCTCAGCAAGCTCCGCAGCTAATTTGGCATGTCTGTTTGCCCATAGAATGATGGCATCACATACATTGATCACCGCCTGGAGGAAAGGTGCCTTCTCCATATTGGCAACAGGGCTTAGGGGATCAAGGGCGGCTAGCTTCTCTTGGGCCTCTTCCTTAATGCCTTTGAAGCCTCTCTTTAATACCCTTTCATAGTCGTGTACCCACTGAATAGAAGAGCGGAATGAAGCAGTTTCGTTAACAATGAATCTGGATTTAAGGGGATCCTTAGGATCATAGGTATACCTTAGGGTGTCCTTTGGTAGTGCCTCGGCAAGCTTTTCATGGAAGGTTTTCCCTTTCCAGTAGGGGGCAATTTCATTGATTACAATATCAGCGTCAGCCTGACATATGTTGAAGGGAGATTCAACACGGCTTGGCAGCTGCTCAATTGCTACGTCAAGGAAATCACCATCTAATTCGGGGAATAGCATACCGTATCTACCGGGCTGGCCACCTCTACCTACCAGCAAGTTGCTATCATCGATATATACAGTCATATTTTCTGCAATGTGCAGTAGGGCTTTGGACCATCTTAGAACTAAGGGTTCCCCCTCAGTTTGCTTCATGGAATCAGTAAAGTATTTGGCCCTTTCCACATCAATGATGGGACGCTGGGTGTGAAAGCTCTCCAGAATTTTATAAATCCTTTCCCTACCCTTTTTAAAATCCTCTTTACCTAACATTTCTTCCTGAATTCTTTGTTCGTGGGGTGATAATACAGTACAACAAGTTGTCATTATTTCATCCTCCTAATTTAGATGATTAGCTAAATCTTTAATTATTTGCTTATTATTTTTTTGGGCACAGTTTCTACCCCTGCGAGTAATTAGGTCAGTTAGATGGTTAGAAACTGTCGCCAAAATTCATTTGTATTCTTGGACAGGTTATTTAGATAAGCTGGGCAGAAACATTGATATCTCAGGAATATAAGTAACAAGCAGTAACACAACAATCATTGCGAATAATAATGGTAAAGCAGCCTTGGAGATATTCTCCATCTTAAGTTTAGCAACACCGCTGGCCACGAACAGGTTAACACCAACGGGGGGAGTGATGAAGCCTAGAGCCAAGTTTACGACCATGATTACACCAAAATGAATTGGATCCACACCTACCTGAATTACAATAGGTAATAGTATGGGGGTTAGGATTACGATGGCTGCCAGGGCTTCCATAAAGGTACCAACCACCAGCAACAACACGTTGATCATCAGCAAAATAAAAATTTTACTTTCAGTTATACTTAAAATGAAAGAGGCAATTTTATTAGGTACCTGTTCAATGGTCATTATGTTACCAAATATTGTTGCCATAGCCATCAGTACAATTACGATAGCTGAGGTACTGCAGGCATCCATAAAGCACTGGGTAATATTTTTAAGGTTAATTTCCTTATAGATAAATACGCCAACTATTAGCCCATAGAATGCAGAAACTGCTGCGGCCTCGGTTGGTGTCATTAGCCCGCCGTAGATACCTCCAAGGATAATGACAGGAACCATTAAGGCCCATTTTGCCTCCCAGAAAGCTCGTCCAAAGGTCTTTAAGCTACGTTCCCGCACCTCACCTTTCCAGTTGTTCTTTTTAGAGTAGAGATAACTTATCACCATTAATACCGCCCCAGTTAAAAGTCCAGGAACGATACCGCCCATAAACAGCTTGCCAACGGAAGCCTGGGCTGAAACACCGTACACCACAAAGGGGTTGCTGGGTGGTATCATTACGCCAATGGCACCGGCACAGGCTACCAGAGCTGCCGCAAAGTGCTTATCGTAACCTCTTTGAATCATAGCCGGAATTGTTAATGCCCCAATTGCCGCAACGGTGGCAGGACCAGAACCGCTGATGGCGGCAAAGAACATACAGGTTGCAACAGTTGCCAGTGCCATACCACCATACAGGGAGCCAAGCAGCTCGTCAGCCAGGGCCAGTAATCTTTTAGAAAGTCCCCCTGCCCCCATAAAGACACCCGCTGCAATAAAGAAGGGTATAGCCATAATGGGAAAACTATCTATAGAGGTAAATGCTAACTGTGCCACATAATCAATAGGCAAAGTCTTTGCACCAATAATGGTAGCAAGACCGGATAAGCCTAAAGCAATTGCAATGGGAACACCGATAACTAAAAAGATAGCAAAGTAACCGAACAGCCAGGCTAAAGCATCCATTTCAAAACCAAATAGCAGGGGTGAAGCTAAGGCTAGACAAAATATGATTCCAAAGGCTGTATCTTTAAGTCCACATTCCTTTACCTGCTTATATAAATCTTGTATGACCCTTAAACTGATTAGTCCAAAACCAATGGGAAGTATTAAATAAGGAATAAAATAGGGAATCTGTAAAGCTGGTGTAGTTTGGGGTAAATTCAGCATCATTTCTATATGATCTAACCCCTTAAAGAACACTACACTGCTAAGGGCCAGGAAGCATACATCAACAACAATCCAAGAAATCCTCTGAATACGTTCCGGTAAGCGGTCGTAGATAATGTCAACTCTAATGTTGCTTCTGCCCTTAATCGCCAATGGAATGGCCAGATAAGAAATCCAAATAAAGATATAGCGGGCTAATTCCTCTGTCCAGGTAGCTGCACCGGAACCATCATATAAATGGGTGATTATATAACGGTAAGAGGTCTGAAAGGTAATGATTAATATTATTGACAACATCCCTATTAAAAGGATGGGTTTTTCCAGATTGTCATCCAACCACCGCAACCAGTTTCTAGGCTTGGGGTCAGTTGGGCTTTGTGGCACCGTATTAGCATTCTTTTGATTAGCCATTGGCATCGCCTCTCTGTAGTTGCTTATTAATTAACCTGTAATCCAAATCATGTTTTCCTATATGGGAGGACCATAGCCCTCCCATATAGGAGCTAGCTCCTAATTACTTCTGGGCATCAACTAACATATCAATTAATTCTTGAGGAATTTTATCTGGGAACATGGTCCAAACTTCTTTGGTAGCTTCCTTAAACTTAGCTTTTTCTTCAGGTGTCAGGTCATGAACCTTGATACCTGCAGCAATGAAGTCTTGTTTAGCTTTAGCTTCTAATTCAGCAGATATCTTGCGCTGGTAATCTAGAGCTTCTTTGCCGGACTCAACTAAGATATCCTGGATATTCTGGGGCAGTTCGTCAAAGAATTTCTTGTTAATCATCAGAATGTGCATGCTGTAATTGTGTTCTGAGTCAATGGCAAACTTAGATGCCTCATGGTGCTTAGCTGAGTACAGAAGACCAAAGGTGTTGCCCTGACCATCAATGGTGCCCTGCTGTAATGCAGTGTAAACTTCGCCCCAGGCAATTGGAGTAGGGTTGGCACCAAGGGCCTTGGCTACTGCTACTTCAACTGGTGAATCAGTGGTACGGAGCTTGAGGTTTTTTAAATCTTCCGGGCTTATAACTTCTTTCTTAGCAGTTACAAAGTTACGATAGCCGTATTCACTAAACATAATGGGCTTTAGTCCAATTTCTTCAGAAACCTGGGTAAAGTATTTGCCCAGTTCTCCCTCATCCAGGGCTTTATATAGTTTTTCTTGGTTTTCAGGGGAAGTAATATAAGGCAGATCGAACACCATAAATTTGGAAGAGAAATTAGCCATATTTGGTGAAGAACTGGAAGCCATCTCCAGGGTACCCTTTTGTACTGATTCCATAGTTACCCTGTCACTACCCAGAACGGTATTACCATATAATTGAACCTCTACTTGGCCATTTGACTTCTGCTCTACGATTTCTTTAAACTTTTCATATCCAATGGTTACGTTATTGCCAGGGGCCATAGGGTGGGCCAGCCGTATAGTTATCTTTTTACCTTCATCGGCACCCTGTTCCTGGGATTTTTCGCTTGAACCGCAACCAACTAGAGCTAAAGAAAAAACCACTACCAATGCTACTAAGACTGCTAATTTTTTTCTCATAATAGACCTCCGTTGTGATTTAGTTGCATAAAAGTTTAAAACTTATAACAGTAAACTTTAATAAAAGTCCTTTGGGCTAACCCACCCCCTCATTGTTCCTTTCATTCTTCGTACTACCTTGACCTTTATTAAAGCAATAACCATGCCAAGCTTTCAAACACCCATGAAACCTTAAAACAAACTTAACATTGTATACACCTGGCCCGTTCAGGTTGCAATGTCGCACCAATGTCACACAGGAGACATTTCAGCAAAATCAAGGCCCGACATTGGTACAAACGTCACAAGCCCCGGTTGCAAAGCAGCAACATCCAGTTGCGTTGCTGCAACCAAATTAAACACTAATGTGAAAGAACTTATCATTTTTACTATTTTAAGGGCGCTACATGGTAATAAAAATAAATATTTGTACAATTTTGTCGTATTTTCGCGAACAAACTGATTATATCATGTTAAAATACATTTAGTTAACAAATAATGTCCTGCAACAGACAATGAATAACTTTCCAGGGGAGGTGCTTTCCATGGATTTAGTAAAGGCACAGGCATATGAGATAGAAGCATTTTTAGATAACATTTTGGACGTTTTTTCTGATGGCATATATATCAGTGATGCCAAGGGAAAAACCATCAAAGTAAACAGCACCTATGAAAAGTTAACAGGTCTTAAAAAAGAAAATCTATTGGGTCGCCTGGTACACGATTTAACCAAGGAGGGTGTCTACGACACCGCCCTTAATCCTATTGTTGTTAAAACCGGAAAACCCCAGACCTCAGTTCAAAAAACTAAAGAGGGACGTAAGGTAATATTAAATGGCTATCCGGTATTTGACCAAAATGGCAAGGTAGCCTATGTAGTGACCTATGTAAGGGATGTTACTGTCCTTTCACAGCTTAAGGAACAAATATCTTCCCAGGCAGAGTTAATTGAAAAATACCATCAGGAAATTCATTATTTGTTTTCAAAAAAACATAAAAATGAAAATACCATCATTGAAAGTCCTAAAATGATTAAGCTTATGCAATTGCTCCAGCGTATTGCGGCCACAGATACAACCGTTTTAATTCTCGGGGAAACCGGTGTGGGCAAAGATGTTTTTGCTAGAAAAATCCATGAGCACAGTCAGAGAAAAGAGGAGCCTTTTTTCAAAATTAATTGTGCTACCATCCCGGAAAACCTAATCGAGTCTGAATTATTTGGCTATGATCCCGGTGCTTTTTCCGGAGCTAATGCCAAAGGAAAACCCGGCTATTTTGAGATGGCCGATAAAGGAACCCTATTTCTTGATGAGATCGGCGAGCTGCCCCTGGCCATGCAGGCCAAACTATTAAGGGTATTACAGGATCAAGAGGTAATGAGAATTGGTTCTACCAAGGTAAAAAAGGTAGATGTCCGTTTTATCGCTGCCACCAATAGAAATCTAGATGAGGCCTCTAAGAATGGTACATTTAGAAGCGATCTTTATTACCGTTTAAGGGTTGCAGTATTGGACTTGCCTCCTTTAAGGGAGCGCAAAGAAGAGATTACTCCCCTTGTCCAATATTTTTTGGATAAATACAACACAAAATATAAGAAAAAGCTTACATTAACCCACGAAGTTAAAAATTACCTGCAGAATTACAAATGGCCGGGAAATGTCCGAGAAGTGGAAAACTTAATTCAAGGTCTTGTGGTTACTCAGGAAAAAGAACTGTTGGGAATTAGTGATTTACCCAATTATTTAATGGGCAACCAGGACACTAATCTTGATAAAGTTTTGATGCCTACATCGGTTAACGTTGGCGAACAAACCCTTAATGAAATTATGGCAGACGTGGAAAAGGATCTATTAAAAAGAGCTCTGGATATACATGGAAGTGTCCCTAGCGTAGCAAAGGTTTTTCATATGGATAGATCAACCATCTTCAGGAAAATGAAAAGATATAATTTAATTTAGTCTTAACCGTTGCACAACAGCAACCTCGTTGCTGTTGTGCAACGGTTTTTTCTTTGTTTTTGTTGTAAATTCGCATCCTAAGTGTATTTATTTCTAAATTCCTCAAGCAATATAAGGTTTTTTGTTTTGGCATAAAAATTGCTTT
Organism: Desulforamulus aquiferis; assembly: GCF_030577015.1. Lineage (NCBI taxonomy): Bacteria > Bacillati > Bacillota > Clostridia > Eubacteriales > Peptococcaceae > Desulforamulus > Desulforamulus aquiferis. Next base: position 55,226 of record NZ_JARPTC010000015.1, read on the forward strand.
TATTTTAATCAAGTAAGAACTATTGAGGTGTGACATCATGTTTAAAGACTATCTTTTTAACACTCCTTGTAAAATCTTGGCCGGAATTGACACCAGAAAGACCCTTGGCAAACAAGTAAAGAAATATGCTGGTAAAGTTGTCCTCATATGCACTGACAAAAAAAGCCAAAGATCCGGACTGCTTGTTGATATACTGGAGTCTCTAAGCAGAGAAAATTTAGCCTATGTCATATTCGATGAATTGGACTGCTGTCCCACCATTGAGATAGTGGAACAGGGATTAAATCAATACAGAAATGAAGAATGTGACATTCTGCTGGCCGTAGGTGGAAGTAGTGCCATTGATACCGCCAAGGTTATTTCATCACTTACAAAAAGTCCTGGAGAGTCAACCTGCCAGGAGGCTCCTGTCATTGCTGTGCCAACCAATGCAAGTCTAGGTTCCGAGTTTCATAATTGGTCTGTGATTACAGATGATTTATCCAATAAAACAATTATTATGGACAGGGTTCCAACACCTAAGCTGGTTATCATGGACCCCTATATGCTTCAAGTACTGAATGCAACAATGGCAGGGCAAACTGGTCTTCAGATTTTATCTATAGCCATAGATGGCTATGTTTCTTTAGGCAGCTATGAGCTAACAGACATATTGAATCTCAAGGCAATTGAGCTCACAGCCAAAAATCTGCGCCGTTTTGTGGCAAACCGGCGGGATTTGGAGTCGGCCACTGCTGTACAAAATGCAGGCTTATATGCCGCCCTTGGCTCAGCAAATTCTGGCCTTGGAAATGTATTTGCCATGACTACAACCTTAGCTAATCATAGCAAAATTGCCGCCGGAAAGGCCTGGTCAGTTATCTTGCCAAGGGTTATGAAATACAATGCCATGGCCTGTCCAGATAAATTTGTTAATATTGCCAAATGTTTTGGAGAGAAGGTTAGTGATTTACCTATTAACGAGGCTGCACTAAAATCAGTGGATGGTGTTGCTAAATTAATTAGTGATATTGACCTTCCCTCATCCTTTAATTCCCAAGACATCCCCCATGGGCTCATAGAAATTCTATCTCAAAAGGTCCTAGAATGTCAGCATTGCAGAACAAACCCCCGGGATACCAAGCTGGACCACCTAGTATCCTTGTTTAGTAAAACTGTTTCCTAAGCTGTCTACGCCACTAAGGCTACCTCCTTAAAATAAATCCTTGGATTGCAAGTGAAAAGCCTCCCCATTAATGGGAGGCCTTTTTTTTAATTTCCCCAGGCCGGGTCAGGCTCCCGTGGCACCTGTAATATTTGTCCAATGTGCAACAAGCTATTTGGATTATGTCCGTTTATTTGGGCCAACTGCCTGGCATATATCTCTGTGCCATAATACCTTTTAGAGATACTTGGCAGGTTATCTCCAGCCTGAATATGGTGGTAGATAATGCTGCCTTGACCATTAGTACTGTCTACCGCTTCGGCAATCTCCACTTGTTTCTGTCCCTCAGCTAATTTAATAGTTTCTACCTCAATTTTAAGGGTTGAATTTTCTTCGAGTAAACTTCCCCTTTCCACCTTCAATGAGACTATCTCTTGCTTAAGGGTAAAGATATTTGCAGCCATAAGAATGACGACAAGTACCAGGATACCAAATAAAATATGAACAGTATACTTCTTTTGGGACTTTAACTCTTGTTCCACCTGGGTTACTTTTTTTCCCACAAAGCTCCGCTGATTAATAGTTTTCACCCTTTACCATAAGTTCTAGCATTAATTACTTAGTTTTTCGACATCTCTGTAAATACTTTCTCCGGCGTGATAGGAAGGTCTGTCACCCTTACCCCCACAGCATTATAAACTGCCTGGGCGATGGCTGGGGCTGGGGTATTGATAACCACTTCACCCAGGGACTTTGCACCAAATGGTCCGGTTGGCTCATAGCTTTCCTCAAATACTACCCTAATATTGCCCACATCTTTTCTACAGGGAATTTTATACTGCATGAAACTGTTTGTTCTGAGACCGCCCTTTTGATCATATTTCACATCTTCATATAAGGCCAAACCTATTCCCTGGGCTATGCCTCCCTCAACCTGAACCCTGGCCAGATTAGAATTAATCACAGTACCACAGTCCACCACTGCTACAAAGTCAATTATATCTATTTTCCCGGTCTCTTTATCTACTTCAACCTCTGCAAAACCTGCAATAAAGGGCGGCGGGGATACGTCGCTGCCATGGGTTGCCTGCCCCACCAGTTGAAGTTTACCTGTACCTAAAACTGCCTGTTCCGAAATTTTTTCCAAACTTATGGAAATTCCATTGGTGGTTGTAACCTTATCTCCGTCGAAATCTACGGTCTCAGCACTAACCTTCAATAGTTTGGCACCCATCTCAATGATCTGTTTCTTTAATGCCTCTGCTGCCTTTACAACCGCCATTCCGGTAACATAGGTAGTACTGGAGGCGTAAGAACCAGGATCATAGGGAGAGACATCGGTATCTGCAGAATTTACTATAATTTTCCCAACAGTAGTATCCAGCACTTCTGCTGCCATTTGGGCCAAGATAGTATCACTGCCGGTACCCATATCTGTTGAGCCAATTAACAAGGTATAGCTACCAGCATCATTTAACCTTATTTCAGCAGATGCCGTATCAATACCGGCGATTCCTGAACCCTGCATGGTCACAGCCATCCCCAAAGCCCTTACCTTATTACCAATTTCTTTTCTGGGATATTTATGCTCCCAACCTATCAGCTCTTTTCCCTTTTCAATACACTTATCCAGGGTAGAACTGCCTAAAATTCCACCATCCCATACTTTACTTGCTTCCCCCTTATTGATTATATTTTTCAACCTTAATTCCAGGGGAGAAATATTTAATCTTTCAGCCAGAATGTTTACAGTTGACTCAAGGGCAAAGGTTCCCTGGGTTGCACCATAGCCCCTTAAGGCTCCCCCAGGCATTTTATTTGTATAAACCACATTACCCATAAATCGTACCGCATTGGTTTTATTGTATAGGGGGAGGGTTTTCTCTCCCACCACCATAAAGACCGTTGAGGCATGTTCTCCATAGGCCCCGGTATCTGATAACCCCTGTATATCTAATGCCCTGATGTACCCTTCTTTGTCAGCCCCCAGCCTTACTTTCAATCTCATGGCATGGCGGCTGGTGGTACAGCTAAAGGTTTCCTTCCGGTCGTAAACAATTTTAGCCGGTTTTCCAGTCTTAAGGGTAACCAGGGCATTGAAGATTTCAACTGCCGCAGTTTGTTTTCCCCCAAAACCCCCGCCTATTCTCGGTTTAATTACCCTTATTTTACTGGCAGGCAGCTTTAGTGCCCTTGCAAGCATCCGCCTTACGTGGAAGGGAATCTGGGTGGAGCTAACCACCACCAGCCGGCTGTTGTGGTCAAGGTAACTTAAAGCACGGTAGGTTTCCATCATGGCATGGGCCTGGGCTTGAGTATAGTAGGTTTCTTCCACTACCACAGCACATTTCTTAAGCTCTTCTTCTACATCTCCGATTTCTACCAATTGGGAAGATACAATATTACTTTCCTTCCTCATTCCAATGTCAAAATTACAGTGAAGCTCCTCCTCCGGATGTACTACCGAACTATGCCCTTCAGCTGTTTCAAAATCCAGAACAGGCTCTAATATTTCGTAATCAACCTTTATTAAATCCATTGCCTGAAGGGCAGTTTGTTCATCAACGGCGGCAATAATAGCCACCTCATCTCCCACATACCGTACAATTTCATCAAGTATAAGCCTATCATAAGGAGACGGCTCGGGATAGGACTGCCCCGCCAGAGTAAACCTAACCTTAGGTACATCCTTATGGGTAAGGATGCACTCTACCCCCTCCAGTTCTAAAGCCTTAGATAGATCAATATTAATAATCCGAGCAAAGGCATAGGGGCTTCTAAGGAGCTTAACCACCAGGGTATTTGGCATGGTTAAATCATCTGTATAAACTGGTTTTCCTGTTGTGATGGCAATTCCGTCAGTCTTTGCTATCCCTTTACCAACGATTTTCATACTTGCACAACCTCCAGATATCTCTTAACAGCCCTCAGCTGGCTCATATACCCTGTACACCTGCACAAATTGCCGGTCAGGTAGTGTATTATTTGTTGCTCCGAAGGCTCAGTTAACTCCCGCTTCATGGCCAGTACTGTCATTATAAAGCCCGGGCTGCAATAACCACACTGGTCAGAACCCTCCGAAGCGATGAATTGGGCAAATTCCTCGGCCTCCTTTTGTACTCCCTCAATGGTAGTAACCTTCTTACCCTGCACCCTCGCCGAAAGCACCGAGCAAGAGAGGGTTGGCTTTCCATCAAGCCACACAGTACATAAACCGCAGCTGGTTGTATCACAGCCTGTTCTCACACTTAACAAGCCATAGCTCCTAAGGGTATCAACCAAAAACTCACCCTTTTTAATTTCCAAGAATACTTCTTTATTATTAATTATGGTGCTTATTTGCATTGAACTACCTCCGTAACCGCCCGCTTTACCAGCACCCTACACATGGCCTTTCTATATTCAGCTGTCCCCCTCATGTTGGAGCCAAAGGATAGCTCCTCAGAAGCAATCCTCGCTGCCGCATCCATCTGTTCATTATTGAAACTATTTTCGGTTAAAAACTTCGAGGCTTTATAGGCAATCCCAGCCCTGAGGGGTCTCGCTCCTACTACAATGCGCCATTCATCGCCCAATTTTGAAGCTGCTGCATTCAGCAAGGGAAAATCACCTGCAGAGTTCCTTAAACTTTGGTAGGCAGCAAGTCGCATTGTTTTCTTTATAAACAACTTTACTAGAATATCCCTTGGAAAAGGTTTGTCCAGGAAATCCTCCAGGGACATTCGCCCCCCATTATATAACTCTACTTCAGTATCCAAGGCTAATAGCGCTGTGATCAGATCTGAAAAACCATATTTAGCATAAACACTGGCCCCTACAGTGACAACATTTCTAAATTGAACACCAACGACATTACTCACCGCCTTAGGAAGAACGCCGCAGAAATAAGCATTTAATAGAGGGCTGGTTTCAATATCTCTAAAGGTTGTCATTGCACCAATCTCAATATAATCAGCTAATTCAACTATATAGTCCAAGTTAATCTTGGACAAATCTATGGCGGTATTAATTTTCAGTGATCCTAATCTTAAATAAGCACAACCACCTAGAAGTACGTTACTTCTATCAGCCACCAGGATTTGATAGGCCTCATCTAATGTTCCAGGCTGGGCCAAATCCTTTAGAGTGAACATATAATTACCCCCTAAATCAAACATTCCTTTTACTATCTAGTCGCATTAATTCTTAATTAAACAAATAATAGTCAACTATCATCTTACCAAAAAAAAGACTGTCCTTCCACTTTATCGGTTCAGATAAACCTATTAATATTTTCCTAATGCAAAGCCCCTGGGTCTAATTATAAAGCTGCCTGGGCTATGACCGACAAATTAACAAGCTTAAACAATTATCTTGGTAATTATTTCTATAATTATTTGCTTTAATTATTTACTTTAATTTATTGTAAACACAAGCTATATTCCATTCTAAACTTTACCTGGAATATGCAGAAAACTCTTGCGGTTTAAGTCCTTATTCCACTCTTACCAACATATTTATTTATTAATGGACACAAGAAAGAAGGTGTTTTTTATGACTCCCCGTTACCCTACCGACTGCCCAGCAGGTTTTCTGAGCCAGTACTTTGTAATTGAAGGGGATACCATGTCTAAAATTGCAAAAACCTTTGGTACTACCGAAGAAAAATTGATCCAGGTAAACCCTCATATCCAGGATCCAAATATTCTATTTCCAGGTGATGTACTATGTGCTCCAGGCTTTAGGAAGCCGGTGGACTGCCCTCCCAATTATCAGGTCCTATATGAGGTAGATTATGGAGAAACTATGTCTTCCATTGCCAAAAGGTTTAATATTGGTGTAGAAGAACTAATTGCTGCAAATCCCCATATTCCAAATCCCGATTACCTCTTCCCCTTTGACGTCCTATGTGTGCCATAATTAAACTAAACAACTCCCGCAGCAATTGGCGGGAGTTTATTTTTTTCATATATGACTACTATTTAGGGGATCATTCCATCAGACATATTGGCATAATCTTCTTCATGTCTATTAGGTGCCATCTTCACCTTCAGATTGTTATTGTTTGCTATCCTGCTTCTTTTATTAACAATGATTCCTTTTATCCTCTTAGTCATTTTCTTTCTCCTAATTAATAAATTTATAAAATTGGCTTGAGCCTTGCAGTAAAGTGTCTTAGTATTGGTGGTTCGTATACAAATTCCAGTCCCCTTAGCCTTTGGGCCTTATTCTTAACCCCAATGAGCCCCTCTGCAACCACATCCATATGGTTGTATGTATAGGTACGGCGGGGAATCGTGAGACGTAATAATTCCATGGGTGACTCTAGATTCTCCCCCGTATCAGGATCCCTGCCCAAAAGAAAGGAACCAATTTCCACTGCCCTGACTCCTGCATCCAAATATAACTCATTGCCAAGGGACTGGGCGGGAAATTGATAATAGGGAATATGGGGCAGAAGTTTTTTAGCATCAACAAATACGGCGTGTCCCCCGGCGGGGTACTGGATGGGTACGCCTCCCTCCCTTAATCTCTCACCTAGATAATTCACCTGCCCTATTCTGTAGTCCAGGTAATCAAGATCCATACCTTCGTAAAGACCCCTGGCCATTGCCTCCATATCCCTACCGGCTAATCCTCCATAGGTGATGAAGCCTTCCATGGGAACGGTTCTGGCGGCGCATCTATTATATAAATCTTCATCTTCCTTGATAGCTAGGATTCCACCAATATTAACAATGGCATCCTTTTTGGCGCTCATGGTAAAGCCATCGGCATATGCGAACATCTCTTTAACAATTTCCGGTATGGTTTTGTCTTTATAGCCCTCTTCCCTGGTCTTAATAAAAAAGGCATTTTCGTAACATCTGGCTGCATCAAAAAATACCCTAATGCCGTATTCCTTTGCGATCTTGCTGGTCTCTCTGATATTCTCCATGGATACTGGTTGCCCACCGGCACTATTACAAGTAACAGTTATGATAATCCCTGCGATATTTCCCGGGCCAGTTTCCTTAATCAGGTCCTTAAGTCTCTCTAAATGAAAATTGCCCTTGAAGGGGTGATATTTCTCTGTGTCAAAGGCTTCTTCAATAACACAGTTTACTGCCCGTCCCCCGGCCATCTCAACATGGGCCTTGGTGGTATCAAAATGCATGTTATTGATAAAAACATCTCCGGGTTTTTTTATAATTACAGGAAAAAGCACCTGTTCAGCACCACGGCCCTGGTGTGTGGGAATAGTATATTTATAGCCGAAGATTTCTTCTACCGCATCCCGTAAGTGAAAAAAGTTTTTACTTCCAGAGTAGGCTTCATCTCCAAGCATAAGACCTGCCCACTGGTAATCACTCATGGCACCAGTACCACTGTCAGTCAATAGATCTATGTACACTTCCTCACCCTTAAGTAAAAATAGATTGTACCCCGCCCTTTCCAGTGCCCCTTGTCTTTCCTCCTGGGAAATCATTTTTATTGGCTCTATCATTTTAATTCTAAATGGCTCTGCCTTGGCTTTAAGAGGTCCCATCGCAATCCCCCCGGTAATTTTTTTTATTTTTTACTGGTCTATTCTTTTTATGCTATCAAAACCCCTTTATAAACTAAACAAGTTAATTAAATGCAAAAAATCAAGCAGGAAAGATATTAATCTTATCCTGCTTGCTACAAATTCTTGTCATTTAATTTGTTATTATTTCAACTGAATCATTATTCCTAAGACATGCCGCATTTGCTTCGTCCATGTCTATGTGCATCTCCAATTTATAATTCTCATGAACCCGAACAAGGACTTCATAGAACATTACCCCTCTGGGCCCGGAAACCTTTACAGTAACACGGTCACCATCCTGCACCCCATAACGCACCGCATCTGAGTGGTGCATATGGATATGCCGGGCAGCGATGATACAACCTTCTTCAATGGTTACAGAGCCTGCCGGGCCAACCAGTGTAACTTGGGCCGAGTCCTTTAAATCCCCGGAATCCCTGATTGGTGCTTTGATGCCTAGCTTAAAACAATCTGAAACGGATATTTCAACCTGGGTTTTTTTGCGAGTGGGTCCAAGGACACGAACCTTTTCAATAACACCATTGGGCCCAACTAAGGTTATTAATTGCTCCGAGGCAAATTGCCCTGGCTGTGACAGTCCTTTAAAATTAGTCAGCTTTGCATCGTCCCCGAACAAGGCTATTAAATCTCTATCCGCGAGGTGCACATGACGGTTGGATACACCTACGGGAATTTTAGCCTCATCGTTTTTAAAAGCTTCTGCCATATACTTATCCGGGTTTCTTTGAACCATTTGCTCTTGAACAATATCGGAAATTATGTTTACTAATTTATTCATATCCAAGATAAATCACCGCCTTTGAAGCGTCCTACATTATGCCTTAACCAGCCTGAAGTTGTTTAAGGACTTGTCTTACCAGGCCGGCAATTTCATCTGAGGAGAAATTGCATGCTGGGGTCTTTGGTTCTGAGGCTTTTGCCTCATATGCTTTAATACCGTAGGCTAGTCTCTTAACATTTATTAGGTGCTGAGGGCCCAGGTTTTCAGAAATGCTGCTACCTCCCCAGGTGCCACAGCCGAGGGTCATGGAGGGGGTTAAGCCGGTTGTATAGCCAATTCCACCTAGGGCGGACGGAGTGTTAACCACAATACGGAATACCGGCTTATGAACAAATTCCCTAATGATCTCGTCATTTTGGGAATGGATGGAGAAGGTATGTCCTATGCCCCCAAGTTTTAAAAGGTTAATACTTAAGTAGCAGGCCTCCAACCAATCCTTAACAGTATAGAACCCTAAAACCGGAGATAGTTTTTCATGGGCCAAGGGGTGGTCAACGCCATAACCGTCAAGGGGAGCAATTAAAATCCGTGCTCCCTCAGGGATAGCTATACCCGCTTTGTCCGCAATGAAACGGGGGCTTTTCCCTACTAATGCAGGGTTGAGTCCTCCCTTGGGAGTCATAAGGACTTTACCCACCTTATCAACTTCCTCTTTATTTAGGAAGTGCGCGCCCTGTTTTTTTAGCTCCTGTATAATTTCATCTTTAACAGGCTCATCGGCTAAGATTGCCTGTTCCGATGCACAAATCATTCCATTGTCAAAGGTTTTGCTGGCAATGATATCTTGGACAGCTTGCTTGATGTTGGCAGAACGCTCAATGAAAGCCGGAACATTGCCGGGACCAACTCCAAAGGCGGGCTTGCCCGCACTATAGGCAGCCTTGACCATGGCAGAACCACCCGTGGCCACTATAACAGATATATCCTCATTATGCATTAATTCATCAGTGGCCTTCATGGAAATCTTTGAAATACTACCAATGACACCCTGGGGCGCCCCGGCTTTTACTGCTGCCTCATGTAAAATCTGCACCGTAGCGTTACTACACTTTACTGCGTTGGGATGAGGAGCAAAAACGATGGAATTGCCCCCTTTAATGGCACACAAGCTATTATGAATGGTGGTAGAAGTAGGGTTAGTTGTGGGGGTAATGCCTAATATTACACCCATGGGAACACCTATCTCCACTACCCTTTTTACCTTGTCTTCCCTGATAACCCCAACTGTTTTGATATCCTTAATGTGTTCATAGATATCCCTGGCAGCAAAAAGGTTTTTGACTACCTTGTGTTCAAAAACCCCATATTTAGTTTCATCAACTGCCATCTTTGCCAGCCACTCGGCATTTTCCTCAACAGCCTTTACCATGGCCAACAGGATTTTTTCTAGCTGTTCTTCTGTAAATTCTGCTAATATTTCTTGTGCCTGCTTAGCCTTCCTGGCAACATCCCTTGCTTCTTGGATGGAACTTAAATCGTAGTCTAAGATCATTTATCGGTCATTCCTTTCTAGGACTCACTACCTTTGGTAGCCTTGATTATTTCAGCAATTAGTTGCTCCTTATTAGCCCGGGATATTTGTCTACCTTGAATAGCTATATTCTCAATTTTTCTGGCTGCCAATCGCAAATCCTCTACTGTTAAGGCCTGCAGAGATTCCTCGGTAAAAGAAGTAATAGCAATAATAGTTTCTTCAACGAAAGGGGCGGTTGGCAGTAACACCTCAATATCTTCGTGGGGACGGGGAATCATATGAACAGCTACAAGTTCGCCCACTATTTTAGCTGCCGCGGCACCAGCATCGGCGGCAGCCTTTACCGCACCTACATCACCCCTGATAAAAACTGTAACTAAATCTGCACCCACTAACTCTTGTCCTAACATAGCTACATCGGCAGCCTTGACCATTGCATCAGCCGCTTCCACGGCTCCCACCATACCTCTGGTTTCAATCATTCCTAATGCCTGATGGCGCATTTTTTCAGCCCCTTATAAAACCTGTCTTTTTTACTTCTTATAATCATTTGGGAGAATTATCTCAACGTCACCATGGGGCCTGGGAATTACATGTACGGATATAAGTTCACCAACTCGTTTGGCAGCAGATGCACCAGCATCGGTGGCAGCTTTCACAGCACCTACGTCGCCCCTAACCATAACTGTCACTAAACCTCCACCCACAGTTACCTTGCCAATAAGCTGCACATTGGCAGCCTTGACCATGGCATCTGCTGCCTCAACCGCTCCAACCAAACCCTTTGTCTCAATCATTCCTAATGCATCTTGCATATTACATTCCCTCACTTTTTTTATATTTACAAACCGAAAAACCTATTTGCTAGCAGCATTGGGGAGAATAATATCAACATCACCGTGGGGCCTGGGAATTACATGAACAGAAATTAGCTCCCCAACACGTTTGGCTGCCTCACCGCCAGCATCGGTTGCAGCCTTTACGGCACCTACGTCACCCCTAACCATAACTGTTACCAGTCCGCCCCCCACAGTTACCTTGCCAACAAGCTGTACATTGGCAGCTTTCACCATGGCATCCGCTGCCTCAACCGCTCCAACCAGACCCTTAGTTTCAATCATTCCTAACGCTTGCTGCATGTGTTTAGCCTCCTAATCTAAATGTTTTTTCAAAATTAAAGCTGATTTGCCGGGTAGGTCACAAAAAAGATTTTAGCTTGTTCCTTAGTAGATAGAGTGACAGCTGTGTTTTTAGGCAGGTAAAATACATCTCCTGCTTCACCTCTGTAGATATTACCCTTTACCTCTACCTCCATGGTTCCATCTATTAAATAGTAGACTTCTTCATTATTCATAAGACAGAAATAGTTTGTTTGTTCCAGGGTCATAAAACCGGTTGTCATCTGGGGACATTCTTTTTTGTTGAATATTTCTTTTACAGCAACCCCATCATCGGTTCGACCTGTATTAAGCTTTTCACAAACCACACTGCTTCCTTTAACCAGTCGGAGTCCTGTGGAGTCTACCTCTTTTACTAATTCCCCTGCTCGCTTTGCTCTTGGAAGAGTTGCTAACACTTGTTTTACAATAGCTGCAATTAATTCGCTAGTTATAGCAGGTTTGGAGTCGGTATTTTTAATAGGGGTTTCTTCTGGAAGTTTTTCAATCTGCCCGGCAGCCTCTACAAGAGTGATATTATATTCCCTTGCAGCATCCCTGGCAGCGGGTGTGATGATGGTGCCAGGCACAATATTTAATGATGCCTTCCCGAGTTCAGCCATCCCCTTGATATCCTTGGCAGTTACCAGTTCTCTACCTACTTTAATAACCCCCCTTCATAGTTAGCTACAAAATCCACTGGGTCAATTCTTTATGGGCCGAGGGAATAATTACTTTCTCCACCAGCATCCCTTTTTCTGAAGCAATCACTACCCCCGCATCAACTGCTGCCTTAACTGCCGCCACATCCCCAGTCATGGTGATAAAGGATTTTCCTCCGATACCAATTCCCAACCTTATTTCAATCAAATCAACATCGGCAGCTTTAGCAGCGGTATCAGCGGTTACTATTGCTGTGGCTACCGAAAACACCTCAATAACCCCAAGGGCCCTTAAATCCTCCACCTCTGAAGTTGCTGAAATGGCTGTTATAACCGAAGGATGTACATTAGGTAAAATGAATTCGTCCACAACTGTAGCTTCACCCACCAACACCCCTTGCTGTACCGCACTTTCTACTGCAGATACATCCCCGGTAAGCAAGGCGATGTATTTTCCCGGACAGATTGACCGGGATTGAATAAGTTCAACCTGGGCAGATTTCACCATGGCATCTGCCGCCTCTATGCCCTTGGCTATACTGTTGAATTCCACTAATCCTATGGACCGGAACATTATTGGTTACCCCCTTTTTTGCAGGAATCAATGACTATATGCTTTGATATCTCAACCACCGTTCCGCTGATACTGGCATGTATATTTGCTCCCAAGGAATTTTCCGGTATCTGGGCAATCAACATTCCCTTTTCAACAATTTGTCCCAATTCAACAGTGGGAGTACTTGGTTTTCCAATATGCTGGGATAGGGGTATCCTTACCACCTGTGGCTGGTATTTTAAATCGGCCAGTGGAGCTAGACGATCGTATCTAATTAATCCAAGCCTGATTTTAAGCCTCTTGGTGGGTATTCTCCTATGTTCTCTCATTGAGTGGGCAGTGGGCATCCTGGTAGAGGTATTGGGCTTGATTCCATTTTGTATTAATTCCCTTTTGATTCTGCCATTTATCATGCGGGGTGAGAGAAACATAGGACAGGCTATTTGTTCACAGGCCCCACACTCGGAGCAGAAGAAGGTCATTTTTAACACATCTGCTTCGCCTTTAGCGTAATTTAGGCTGCGCATTATTTTATGTGGTTCGATCCGATGTCCTAAAAGGTAACGTGGGCAGAGATCGGTACAACGCTGGCATTGAACACAGGCTGCTTTTGCCTGCCTTATTATGGTCTTTAATGGCATGGTTTTAGCTTGAATTAAGGGGTGTATTTCTTCCAGTACCAGCAAGGCCTTGGTGGTTTTAGTCACTGGTTGATTAACATCCCCCACAATCTTGCCCATCATAGGGCCACCATCAATAACAGCCATTCCCCGAAGATCGCTTCTGCCGGATAATGCAATCACTTCTTTAACACTGGTTCCAATGGGTACTTTTATGGTTAGGGGATTGGGTACATTACCAGCAACCGTTAAGTAAGTATCTGTCACCGGATGACCCTCCAGGGCCTCTGCAATATTAAGCAAAGTCTCCACGTTAGTAACAACAGTGCCTACCTTCAAGGGGATTCCCCCTTCTGGCACTATTCGCTTTAAGACCTCATAAACAGTTACCTGCTCATCCCCCGCCGGATAAAAGTCCCCCAGCACAAAAATCTCAATGGATTTACCTTGTGTATATCTCTCAAGGGAATCGATTGCCCTCTGGTACTTTCCTTTTAGGGCGATAATCCCTTGTTTGGCGCCGGTAATTCTCATTACTGACTCTAGTCCTGCCACTACCTTGTCAGCCAGAATATCCATTAGTTGCTGATCCACTTGTATTAAGGGCTCACACTCAGCTCCATTTACAATTACATACTCTGCATTGGCAGCGACCTTGATATGAGTGGGAAAACCAGCTCCTCCAGCACCTACAATTCCAGCATTCTTAATTATGTTGATTAAATCGGCCTGCATTCCTTTAGACACCTCTATCAAGATTCAGATTTTCCTCATCAATGATACCCACTATAAGAGCATCAATGGGTGATTGTCCATTACCCTGGATACGACGGGCAGAGCTACCTTGTGTTATTAAAACTTTATCTCCAATACCGGCTCCTATATAATCAGCCGCCACAATGATACTACCTTTAAATTGTCTTGACTCATCCATGAGCTGTACAATCATAAATTTTTGACCCACCAGGGATTCGTCTTTCCTGGTTGCCCAGACATTATCAATGACTTTGCCAATTTTCATTTTTTCACCCCGAAAAATATAAGAACTAACTAACTAGACCCCTTTTAGCAAGTTCTTTAATCACACCTTGGATAATTAAATCCTCCATGTTTTCCTTTGCGGCAGAATGGGTATCTGCGGCTGGCAAATTATCGCATTTACCAAAAAGTAGCTTGGCTGCATTCTTGTACATGACCTTTTCTCTCACTTCTCTATCCAGGGGTAAATTATCAAATATTTTTAAGGATTCTCTAAAATCCACAAAGGGATGTGCACTGGCATATAAGAGCTTATCACTGATTAAGGTATTGGCTGCTTGAATATAGGCTTCCGACTGGGGAGTCAATTCGTATTCAGATATATCTAAATAAACGTTTTTGTTTCTTTGGGCTACAAATATTGCCTCATTAACCCAGGGGTAGCCACCATGGCTTATAATAATTTTTAGCTCGGGAAAATCCCTGGCCACAAAATCAATATATCTGGGAGAAACATGATCAATAACTGCATTTGGAACAAGGGTTGCTGGGCCGGTGGTAATTACAATGGGTATAGCTAACTCACAGCACTTGGCATAGATGGGGTAATATTTAGCATCATTTGAATACATTTGGGCAAGGTAGGGATCTATGGCAGCCCCCTTTAGGCCATGCTCACTGACCGCCTGCTTTAAATCATCGATGGCCTTCATACCCTTATGGGGATCCAGCCCCATCATGCCAATAAACTTTTTAGGATATTTTTTCACAAAATCAATTACACTTTGATTGTTTGATGAAGTACCGTAGGTAGTTTCACAATCTCTTCCGGTGATAACAGCAAACTCTACATTATGTTTATCAAGATCTTCAACTACTTCTTCCAAGGGCTGTCCCTTCATTTTGGAAAAATCAATAGCTGCACAAAGTCCCTTGAACATCTTGCTATTAGCAATACCTGATATTGTTTCTGGTGTATTAGGCCTAAACCTAAAATCAATTACCTTCACTGTTCATCCCCCTGCTCAAAAAGTATTGGATTATTTTATTGGATTATTATCGCAATTATCATGCCAATTGGATAAAGCATATAAGTTTGCAATATCTTGAGCTTAACTTTTTGCAAAATGTCATTTAGATTACAAATCATTAGGACTCGTCCAGGCCTCATAGTAAAATATTAGCTTTCAATAATTTTAAGAAAATCTATAAAAAAGACTAAGCGTTGCAAATTTGACACCCTCTTGTGCTAACTTGCAACGCCTAGGTAGACGATATTTCCTTGCATATATAAGAGAAGGCTTGATCAATTAGACCTTTTGTTGCAGCTTTGCAACAAAAGGTCCTGTGCATAAGAAATTAATATGATTAAGACATCTTGGTAATGCCATCTGCCTTAATATTTTTTGAACCCTTTGGAATGTAGGATTTGCAGCATGTCTCCATACAATTTCCCGCCTGCTGGGGATTGTACTGCTTGGCCATAGCGGCGTCTACATTTTCTGGCTGTGAAGCACCAAACTGGTCAGTTGCCACTAGAATTTCATTGGCAACACATTTGTTTCCCTGGGCATAATAATGACAATCACTAACGATACAATGGATGTGCTGGTTCATATAGTATTAACACTCCTCTCATTTGATTTCATCTATATTTTCTTTCGGAAGAGTATTTTTTATGTCTGTCAAGGTTTTCAAAAAGAACTAATAAACTATCTATAAATTTAGAAGGTATTGATAAGCATGTAAAAGCCTGTATATAAAAGAATACCATTAGCAATCAATTGAAACACCTGTTGATTTATTTTACCAAACAGAACATTACCAATAACTATTCCCAGTGCAGCAGCCGGTGTCAATATGAGTGAAGCTATTAGAACCTCTAAACCTATCTTTACCGTTAATAATTGTGCAATTATACTGACAGTATAAACAAAAATAAAAAAGGCTAGGGTTGTGCTTCTTACTACCTCTTTTCTTTCATTCTTAGCGTTAAAATACAGGGCAAGAGGCACCCCTGGCATACCAATACTTGTGGTCATTACTCCAGAGCTCAGCCCTACCATTACTTCATTTCGCTTTTCCTGATACTTAAAGACCTCAGCCTCGGTTTTAGCCTCCTGTTCCTCTGTTTCTAGATCTGGGACCTCCATCTTTTGAGTACGATAACTGTTATAACATCTAAATAGTAGAAAACAGGTAACTATAAGAATGGCTATGCTTACAGTTATTTTTAAGGTGCTTAGGCTAACGTAGGCAAAAAACAAAAGCCCGATGGGAACTCCTACAAAACCTCCCCAGATAAGCCTTTTTAACAGTTTATAATCAATATCCTTCTTTATTCTTGGTGTTAAAACCAGGGCAATAAACAAGGATAGAAAAATACTCATCTGAATACAATCCCTGGAATTAAAAACCAATAGCAGAAAAGGCGTAGCCATGATGGCAAAGCCAAAACCCGTTATTGCCTGTAAAGCTGAAGCTATAAATACAATTATTGCGGCAAAAATCCATTCATACATTTTTCATCACCCCATCACTTATCTAAGCAAGATCCAGACCAACCTCCCCATTATAACAGTTTTTTGCTAAATAATTTTTTCAAAAATAAAATGCCCCGACGGTTTTTCAGGGCATTCCAGCAAATTATCAAAGTTTTTTACAACAAGTTACTGTATTATTACCGTCCTGGTATCCTCCTCCCAACTGGCATAGAACCCAAAGGCTTCTGCTACATAGCGTGCAGGTAAATACACTCTGCCTTCCCTTACCTGCGGATCTACATCCATTTCTACATGCCCCTCGGGAGTTATCATAATGTTGTTGGCTACCACCATTTCTACCCTTCTTTCCCCTTTAGATAGGGTAACTGTACCGGATTGTTCGTCCCATCCAATGTCACTAACTCCCAGGGCCTCTGCCAAATATCTAACTGGCACAAAGGTCCTGCCAAATTCGGAATAGGGATTGGCGTCCATTTCAACTAAAGAGTCGTTTATGCAATAGGCACTCTCTTCAAGGGTAAACTTAACCACAAGTTTATCTATTTGTGCCTTAGGCTTCAATCCAATTATATCTATGGTTTCCGGAAAGTACTGGTGTGTTGAAACAAATACTGCCGAGTCTTCTCTATCACCTATATCAATATTATTTGATTTTAATATCTCGCCTTCACTAGGGACCCATAATTTAAAATCTTCCCCTGGCCTTTGAAGACTTACCTCCCGCCAGATATTATTTTTTGAAAATCCATTAATATCGTCTGTCATAATACTTGTTACCCGGCGAAACACCATTTCCTCGCCCTCTGGATTGGCATTAGGCATTTTTAAGATAACTGGTTCAAAACCAGATACCTCAAAAACAACCTCGTCTTGACTTATAACCTTTAAAGTCATTGTAACTGTCTCTCCATCATTGAAGGTCAAGTCAGGTCCCTGAGTATTCCATGGCATGATCCTGAAATTATGCCACCGCTCCTGTGAACCATAATTTTCAAAGGCCCCAGGGTAGTTTGCATATGAGAAAATCGACCATTTTCCATTGGCCAGGTCAAAATAATCCTTATGGAGTCCAATTTCCATGCTCTTTCCATCCCTTGTTTCTAACCCAAGGTAGTTATAAACCGCCCCGGTACCGTTTACTCCCTTAACATCATGCGCCTCTGGTAAAGTTATAGTTGCTGTCATAGCTTGATAGCCATTTTTACTTTCATCTAAGACTGATTTAGCCCGGTAGCCTGGACTGAAAGTGGTTATGGTATCTGCATAGCCGGGGCTTGTTAAGGCAAGGAATAGTATTAAATAAAGAATCATGCCTATATAAGATAGTTTTAATGCTTTCATAGTTACCTCCAATTGATTTTTCCTTAACCAATAGACGCTTATTTTTGGGATTTCGTTCTAATTGCATAAAAAAAAGCCAGAGTCTTTCTCTGGCTTTTCAGATTGTCGAGAAACTACCTATATTCGGGTTTTAATAATCCCTCACGACTCCTCTCTCCGCAGCGGACAGCGCTAATCGCTTGCTTCGGGCGAAAATGGGCCGCCTTCGAGTAAACATCGTGTTTACCTCAGGCTTTCGCGGACATCCATGTCCGCTCACCCATTTTCGCATTCTCAGCTTCGCGAAGCGCTGTTTCCACTGCTTCGAATGTCGCTGTTCGGGATTATTAAAACCCAGTTATACCTTTTTCAACAGGCTGAAAAGCCAGAGTCTTTCTCTGGCTTTTCTTAAGAAGGCAATTTTATTCTGGTTGATACACCATTATTCTCATTATTTAATTCTATTGTCCCCCGATTAATCTTCAGGATCCTCTGTACAATCGCTAGTCCCAAACCTGTTTTGCCTTCCCTGCCTTTATTAAAAGGACTGAAGATTTGTTCCAGTGTATGGGGCTCAATCTCTACTCCATCGTTCCAAAAATATAGGTTAACACTGCCAATATCCTTGGTTAGTCTGATCACCATGGTAGTTTTAGCATAACGCAGATGATTGTCAAGCACATTTTCAATCATCACCCGAAGGGTTTCAACATCACCTTTAATTGCAGCTGGCAGTAATTCTATCTGCCAGGATATTTCAGGCCTTTGAAGATTTAATCGCTGGATTATTTTATCGATTAGTTTATCTAGATATATCTCCTCTTGAGCAGGATTTTTAGTTGACAGGTAATCTAAACGCGTCAAATATAGCAATTGCTTGGTGAGCTTCTCCAAGCGTTCTCCTTCTTCATCGATCACCTTTATACTACCCGCCAGATCGCCTTTAGGATAAACACCATCCTGGATTGCCTGGGCATAGCTCCTTATTACCATTACAGGAGTTTTCAATTCGTGTGAAATATTTTGCAGCATAGATTGTTGAGTTTCATCCTGATGTATTAACTGCTGCCGCATGGTATTTATGGATGTAGCAAGTTTACCAATTTCATCATTACGTTCTATGTCAAGGGGTTCCTTCCAGTTACGATTAGCAATTTGTTTTACATGCTGTTCCATCTGGGTCAAGGGTCTAGTCAAATAACGCACAATTAATAGAGATGCAAACCAACTTACAACTAATGCAGTTCCCACATATAGCATCATATTAACAAATAAATTTCTTATATATAAATCTTCCTCTGGCTTTTTCAAAAACATTATCTGATAAAGGGAATGGCCATAGGCCATATCCTTATTTACTACATAACGAATATTGCCCTGTCCGGTAACACTTTCGTACATTTGTCTATTTGATTTCTGAGCTATGATATTTTGCTTCATCTCATTTAAAAGTGTCGGGGGAAAGGCATTTCGGGCATTTGAGGGAATTGTGGTCCCATCC